>NZ_RZOS01000019.1:0-32529 GCF_004022605.1 Mesorhizobium sp. M4B.F.Ca.ET.089.01.1.1 | reverse complement strand
GCACGACCGGCACGCCCTGGTAGAGCCGCTTCTGCGCCTCGACCACGATGACGCCGGAAAAGATCGGCCAGAACCGCCGGCCGGCGCGCTCCAGCATGTTGTGGAAGCGCATCATGAAGCGCCGCGGCGACGGCGGGAAGAACAGCGCGTCGGACCATGCCGCCGGGGTGAAATTCGCCTCGCGCAGCAATTCGGTCAGCTGGCCGCGCGAGAACGGCCGGCCGTTGCCGAACGGCGTGTGCTCGAAACGCGCCCAGACGCCGCGCCGGTTGGGCACGACGATGACGACGCGGCCGGCGGGCGACAGCACGCGCCAGATCTCGTTCAGCGTCTCGCGCGGGTTCTCGACATGCTCGAGCGAATGGACAAGCAGCACACGGTCGATGCAGGAATCGACCAGCGGCAATTCCTCGTCGAAGACCAGCGCGGTCGCTGTCGGACCGGTCGCCGGCCAGACCACGGCGCCCTGCGTTGCCGGCATGAAGGCGAAGACCCGCTCGGCGTCGGCACCGAACCGCTCCAGCCACGGCAGGGTGTAGCCGAGCCCGACCAGCCGCTCGTTTGGCACGGCCGCCCAGATCGAGGACAGCGCCATGGTGATCGAGCGCTCGGCGAGGCGCCCCAGCGTGGTCGAATAGAAGGAACGGAGGTCGACGATATCGGAATGCATGGCCGGGACGGTAGCTTCGAAGCATTGCAAGTTCAACAAAGGCGGATGACATCGGCGCCCAAGCGCCCTATGTCTGCGGCGACAACTGCATCGGCCCGAAATCGGTTTCGATTTCGGAAAGCGCGATGCAGCAGATAAACAGCTTAGAGCGTCCTTTGTGCGTCCAATTGGACGCACGGCGCTTTAGTGGAGAGACGCGATGCCGGTCGAAATCGAACAGTTCATGTGCCGCAGCGACAATTTCGGCGTGCTGGTGCGTGACCCCACGAGCGGCCAGACCGCCATCATCGACGCACCAGAGGAGGCGCCGATTCTGGCCGCCATCCAGCGCACCGGCTGGACGCCGACGCTGATCCTGACCACTCACCACCATGTCGACCATGTCGAGGCCAATCTGGCGCTGAAGGAACGCTTCAAGCTGCGCATCATCGGGCCGGAAGCGGAAAAGGAGAAAATCCCCGGCATCGACGAGACGGTCGGCGAAGGCTCCGTCATCCACCTCGGCGAGGAACGGATCGACGTCATCGCCACGCCCGGCCACACCGCCGGCCATGTCTCCTACCATCTGCCGGCCTCGAAAGTCGCCTTCACCGCCGACACGCTGTTTGCGCTGGGCTGCGGCCGGCTGTTCGAGTGCAAGCCGCCGGTTATGTACGATTCGCTGAAGAAGCTGGCGGCGCTGCCGGCCGAGACGGTCGTCTATTGCGGCCATGAATACACCCTTTCCAACGCCCGCTTCGCGCTCACCGTCGATCCGACCAATTCGGCCCTGAAGGAACGCGCCGCCCGAATCGAGGCGCTGCGCGCCGACGACAAGCCGACGCTGCCGACGACGATCGGCGAGGAATTGTCGACCAATCCGTTCCTTCGCTGGCACGACCCGGCGATCCGCAAGCATCTCGGCATGGAGACGGCCACCGACGCCGAGGTGTTCGCCGATATCCGCAAGCGCAAGGACAATTTCTGAGCCCCGTGCTAGCTTCCGGCCGATGACCAGTGCCGCCGAAATCATCGCCACGCTCGGCCTGAAGCCGCACCCGGAGGGCGGCTGGTATGCCGAGACCTTTCGTGATGGCACCGGAGGCGCGCGCGGCCATTCGACAGCCATCTACTTCCTTCTGGAAGAGGATCAGCTCTCGGCCTGGCACCGGGTCACGGACGCGGCCGAGGTCTGGCACTTCCATGCCGGCGCGCCGCTGGCGCTGTCGATGCATGAGGAAGGCAGCGGCGTGATCGAGCAGGTGCTGGGCATCGCCCTTGCCGCCGGCGAGCGGCCGCAGATCGTGGTGCCGGCCGGCTGGTGGCAGTCGGCGCGCAGCCTCGGCGAATGGACGCTGGTCGGCTGCACCGTGGCGCCGGGCTTCGACTTCGCCGCCTTCGAGCTGGCCGAGCCGGGCTGGCAGCCGCAAGCATGATCCCGAAAAGTGGTTACCGGTTTTCGGAAAAGATCATGCGCGATCAACAACCCCTTAGCCGAGTAGAAAACCCAAGCTGATCGCCGCCTGCGCGGCGTAGTAAAGCGCCCAGACCGCGTAGCGCATCCAGACGCGGTGCGGCGAGATGGCGGCGAGCAGGAATTTTTCGGCGGCGAGCAGCCCGTCGGACGCCATGAACAGTATGGCACCGCCGATCACCAGGCTATTGCTGGTGGTAAGCGCCGAAATCCCCATGGCGAGGATCGCCGCGACATAGACAGCGATCGGCAGGCGCAGGCTCGGGCCGACACGGCGCCACAGCGCGGCCAGCATGACGATCGCGAATGCCGCCATGGCGAGCGCGATCGCGCCGCGCCAGGATTCGGCGCCGAGCAGGCCTAGCCCGCCGCCGCTTTGCAGGAACAGCGGAACGTAGAGGACATGCGCCGTAAGAAAACTGGCGAGCCCGCCGAGGAAGGCCTTCTCGCCATCGCGCGACAGGAAGGCATCGCCGACGGCGCTGAGCGCGAGCGCCGCGACGAGCAGAAGCGGGCCACCCTGCATGACGGCAAGCACCGCTAGCATGGCGACGGCAAGCGTCTTTGCCGCCGAGCGGGCGAGGCTCGGCGGCATGTTGAGCGTGAAAGCGTAGATCACCGCCGCCACCAGCGAGAACACCAGCGTCGCATTGGCATTGGCATCGATGCCGCCGGGAAACGGCATCATGCGTTTGCCTCACCCGTGACCGCCTTGCGCAGCAACAGCGACTTCGCGGCAAGTGCCGCGCCGCCGGTGATGAGCACGCAGGCGGCGAGGATGCGCAACGACGGCTCGGCGACGCCGGCAATGATCAGCACCAGCGTCGACAGCAACGGCGCGGCGTAGCTCGCCGCGCCCAGCACCTGGATGTTGCCGCGCTTGACGCCGATGTCCCAGGCGTAGAAGGCGGCCCCTACCGGCATCAGCCCGAGGGCGAGCACGGCCAGCCACTGGCCATTGCCGACGGGAAGCACCGTCTGCTCAAGCAGGAAGTGGCAGGCCAGCGAAAGCACAGACGTCGCCGCGCAGAACCAGGTGACGATCGAGGTCGGCACCGATGGGAAACGCCGCGACAACAGCGAGTAGGACGACCACAGGAGGGCGCAAACACCGGCCATCGCGTAGCCGAAGGCATAGCGCGCGTCGAAGGCAAGGCCGCCGCCCTTGGTGACGATGAGGACCGTGCCTGCAAGGCCGAGCAGCGCGCCGACGACGTGGTTCCAGGCCAGCCGCTCGCCCGGCATCAGCGCCGAGCCCAGCACGATCAGCAGTGGCCACAGATAGGCGATCAGGCTCGCCTCCACCGCCGGCGCGTTGCGCAGCGCGGTGAAGTAGAAGAAATGGTAGCCGAACAGCCCGGCAATGCCGATCACCCAGACCTGCGGCGGGATCTTTTCGCTGCGGTCGGCGGCTGGCATCACCAGCCGCGCGGCGAGCCCGACGCAGGTGCCGATGGCGAAGGTGATGGCCGACAGCAGGAACGGCGGCACCTCGCCGGACGCGTCGGTCAACAGCGCCAGCAACGACCACATGGCGACCGCCGAGAAGCCGATCAATGTTGCGCGCCCCATGCCTGTCTCCGGCGGCGCGCAAACGCGCCTAGTTTATGGCTTCGAACCGTCCGGCGCTGATGGTCAGCGGACCGATCTGGGTCCCGACCGTGGCGCGGATCGGCGCATATACGCCGGTTTGGCCGAGCGGTGCAAACGTCACCATCATGCGGCTCCGGTCCTTGAGGAAATTCAGCGCCTTGCGGCCCTTGCGGTACCCCGCCACCGGCTCAAACCCCATCCGGCAGGTCACCGTGTCGCCCTTGTATCCGCGCACCGAGATCGACACTTTCGAGGCCTAGGTCAGCGTCAGATTGGCGCGCATCTCGCCATCGTAGAACTTGACCGTGCGCCCGCAGACCTGATCGAGGCTGTCGGCGTGGATGACGGTCGCCGCCATCGGATCGAGGACCGACTTCAGGTCGCCCGCGCCAAGCGGCACCCAGCTCTTGGGATCGCGCTTCTTCGGCGCCGGGACGACCTCGGTCGAGGTCACCGCACCATTGGCGAAGCGGATGTCGACCACCGAGGCCTTCTTGCCAGACGTGTAATCGGCGCGGAAGGCCTGTGGCCGCATCTGCTTGCCTGAAATCGTGCCTTTGGACGAGACCGTGCCCTTGGTGTCGTCGAACAGCTTGGCGAGGCCCGCCGCCGAGACAGTGCCGTTGATCGCGTAATTGTCGCCGTCATAGCGGCTCGAGAATGTCGCCCTGGCCACTGAAAGGCCGAGGAAAGACACCGTATACTCGCCCTTGAAAGATTGTGGCGCGGCGGCGGCGAAACTTGCCGTTGGCAAGGCGACAGCCAGCAAGCCGGCGAAGGCATATGACAGATGAAGCACAGGGGGGCGAAGCATGGCGGTCCTCGATTTTCAGCCGGGAAACGGGCAATTCCTGGCTGGCATGTCCCTATGAGGCTGGCTTATAGGGTGAAATCCGGCCTTTATATGGAATATGGCTGGCTGGCCGGAGCTTGACGCGCCGGTGAAATGCCACTATGGAACGCCAACTTTTTCCATAAGGCCGCCTGACCGAGACCGCGCGCCGCCTGGCGCGGGTCGAATGGTTTGGCCGACCGAGAACTGAAGGTTAGAATCATGTCCCGCACCTGCGAGCTCACTGCCAAGGCAGTCCAGACCGGCAACAATGTGAGCCACGCCAACAACAAGACCAAGCGCCGCTTCCTGCCGAACCTGGTCAATGTGACGCTGATCTCCGAAGTGCTGAACCAGAATGTGCGCCTGCGCATTTCGGCCAACGCGCTGCGTTCGGTCGAGCACCGCGGCGGGCTCGACGCCTTCCTGGCCAAGGCCGACGCCAAGGAGCTGTCGCAGCGCGCCCGCCTCTTGAAGAAGCAGATCGCCAAGAAGCTCGCCGAGCAGGCCGCGGCTTAACAGTTTCTGGCGGGACACCGCCTTCGCAGGAGTGTCGTGCGGATTCGGCATGACATTCCGCTGGTTCCATTACCCAGGATAAAAAAATGAATTCCGTCTCGCGATATCTGCCCTTCGTGGCCGCCATGGCGCTCGTCGTCGTGGCCTCCAACATCCTCGTGCAGTTCCCGATGCAGGGTCAGATCGGTGGCCTGTCGCTGGCTGACATCTTGACCTGGGGCGCCTTCACCTACCCCTTTTCCTTCCTTGTCACCGACCTTGCCAACCGCCGCTATGGCCCGACCGTGGCGCGCAGGATCGTCTTTGTCGGCTTCATGACGGCGGTGATTTGCTCGATCCTCGTCCCGCCCTTCCTGTTCCGCCACGGCCTGATCGAATTCGAGACCGCCGCCGACCGGCTGGTGCGCATTGCCGCCGCCTCCGGCGCCGCCTTCCTCACCGCGCAACTGCTCGACGTCACCGTGTTCAACCGGCTGCGCCGGCAGAGCTGGTGGCGGGCGCCGATCGTCGGCACGTTGGTCGGCTCGGTGTTCGACACCGTCGTCTTCTTCGGCGTCGCCTTCTCCGCCGCTTTCGCCTTTGCCGGCCCGAACGACAGCTTCGCGCTGGAGGCGGCGCCGTTGTTGGGTGTGCTGCCGGTCGAGACCATGCGCTGGGTGTCCTGGGCGCTGGGCGACCTCTCGGTGAAGCTGATCATCGCCGTGGTGGCGCTGATCCCCTACCGGCTGCTCGCCGCCCGCTGGAGCCAGCCGGCGCTGGCTACGTAGCCATGATTCCAAAAAGTGGAATCAGGCATTGATCCCTTGGGTCCAGCTCGATTCGGCGAAGACGCCGGACGGCGGACAGGAATTGCGCCTGAAGCAGCGCGGTACTGAATTTTCCATCATGCTGGGCACCAACGAGCTGATGAACAGCCGTCTCAGCGGCTCCGAGCAGGCGCTTGCAAAACTCGCCTGCGAAAGGATCGCCGGTCACCAGCAGCCGAAAATCCTGATCGGCGGCTTGGGCATGGGCTTCACGCTGCGCGCCGCCCTTGCCGAACTTGGTCCTGACGCAAGCGTCACCATCGCCGAACTGGTGCCGGCCGTCGTCGCCTGGGCGCGCGGTCCCATGGCCGGCATTTTCGACGGCTGCCTCGACGACCCTCGCGTCACCATCCAGGAAAGCGATGTCGGGCGCGTCATCGGCGCCGGGAAATCGGCCTGGGACGCCATCCTGCTCGATGTCGACAACGGCCCGGAAGGTATCGTCTACAAGGGCAACGACGCGCTCTACGGCGCCGCCGGCCTCGGCCAGGCACGCGCCGCGCTCCGCCCCGGCGGCGTGCTGGCGGTGTGGTCGCAGGGCCCCGACAGCGGCTTTACGCGCCGCCTCAAGCAGGCGGGCTTCGCCGTCGAGGAGGTCAAGGCGCGCGCCCATGGCAAGCGTGGCGCCCGCCATGTCATCTGGATCGCGACCGCTCCGGAAGCGCGATAGGGAAACCCTGCGCCGGGCGCCGGCCGCCAGCTCGCCGCCGCGGCCAACCGTGAAAAGGCAATGCGCCCTATCTCAGTGTGAGCGAGAAGCCGCCGGCGCCGTGGGCATCGAAGTATCGGTACAGGGTGGAAGCATTCCAGCCATGCGGCGCCTCGCGGCGGACCTCGAGGTGATCTGAGTCCTCGAAGCTCAATTCGGGCGCGGGTCCTTTCAACGTCGCCGCGCTGTAATCCAAGGTCACGGAGTCGCCAGTGTCGGCAAAGGAGATGGTGATCTTGCCGTCGCCATAGCTGATGTCAGCGTCGTCGATTGAGCGCTCGGCGAAGACGATCGTGGTCTCTCCGGCAACGCGGACGACGTCGTTGCCGTCACCGCGATCGAAGAACAGCTTGGCTTTGTCCGTGCCGGTGAGATCGATCCTGTCGTCGCCCAGCCCGCCCGAAATCGCGGCGGCGGTGCCTGCGTTGATCGTGATGGTGTCGTCGCCGCGGCCGCCCTCGACCTGATCGACCTTGGCGGCGGCGATCGTGATGGCATCATCACCATCGTCTCCACGGATGCCGAAGACGGCCTGCCCGCTCGCGACAGTGATGATGTCGGAGCCTTGGCCACCGGAAATGTCACCGACGCTTTGCCCGGCGACAGTGATGATGTCCTGGCCCTGGCCGCCTGAAATACTGCGCGCTTCATTGCCCGCCGCAACGGTGATGATGTCGTCGCCGGCATCGCCGGTAACGTTGTCGATGTTCACTCCACCCGCAAGGGAAAGCACATCGCGCCCGTCGCCGCCCCAGACTCCCGAAATATCCCGTCCCGCCGAAACGGCGAGCGCGTCGTCGCCTTCGCCGGCCGAGACGTTATAGACATCGCGTCCGGCGGCAATGTTGACGACATCATTGCCGGCGCCGGCGAAGATGCCGCGACCGCTTGGCACGAAGACCGAGATTTCGTGGTTGACGGCATTGGATGCCTTCAGCGCCATGGCGCCTGCCGTCGTGCTGCCCTGCCAATAGTCTGAAGTTGCGTCCTCGGTGGCCACCAGATCGAGCCGATCGTTTCCGTCTCCGAGGGAGACGTAGTTCGGCGCGGTGTCGTCGCCGGACGAGGTAATGTCGACCGTGTCGTTGCCGGATCCGGTTTCGATGAACTCTGCGTTGACGGGCATGACGACAAGATAGCCGCCGCTGCTCCAGGCCCCTTCAATCGACAGCTTGACGATCCTTTCCAGCGCGCTTTGCTGGGCGCTGTCGCCGCTGCGAAGGCTCGGACCCTCGGTCAGCAGACCGACTGGTTGCGGCGCCTCACCGGGTTCGCCCCTTTGCAGCAATTGCAGGGCTACCTGATGTCGCGATATGGATGGGACGGTCGTCATGAGCCCGGAACCGGTTGCGCGATTCCAGAACGGCGCCGCCAGACTGAAACCCAGGATTGCATCCGAGTTTCGCCGCTCGAGGTTACCAAACCGTGCATGGCGGACGGGTCGGGCAGAAATCCGGTATCGGCTCAATCCTCGTGCAGGATGAATTCCAGGTAGAGGTTGCGCTGCAGGATCGAGTGGTTGTCGTCCGACATCAGCGACACCATCTGAGCGCCGTCGTCGCGGGTCCAGACGTCGAGCCCTTCCATATTGTCGATCTGGTAGCCCATGTCGGCTTCCAGCAGCACCGGACCGTCGGCGACGGCGCCCTTCTCGACGCTTTCGCCATAGATGCGCCTCAGCCGCATCTTCACGCCGCCGGCCATCGAGAAGCTGCGTTCGAGCAGCAGCAGGTCGCCATCTGGCAGGAAGGCGCCGTCGGTGATGTCGAAATCGCCGTTGCGCTTGACGGTGAAAACGCCCTTGTTCGGCCCTTCGATGATCGCGGCATAGATGTTGCCGGCCTTGTCGAGGCTCTTTTCCGACACCACGACCAGCCCGCCTTCGTGCTGGCCGTAGGGATTGGCGTGGGTGACGGTCTCGAAGCCGCGGTTCTGGCGCAGCTCCCGGGCCGGCACCAGATAGTCGAGCTCCTTGAACGGCGCCTTCATCTTGTCCGGATCGATCTTGAACTGGGCGACGCGCTGGTTGCGCTCGAAGCCGACCGTGGCGATGCCATCCTTGACCGCGAGGCCTTCCGCGTCGACTTCCCATTTCCTTTCGATCGGCTGCCCCGATTGGTCGATCATCTGCTGCATGCGGAAATTCTGGAGGCCCGACGGCCGCTTGTCGGCATCGTGCGCCACGGTGCCGAAGAACCAGAAGCCGGTGTCGGCGACGCCGATGAAATCTCCGCCGGGCTTCAGGAAGCGAAAGGCCGACAGCGCGCCGAAATCGCGCGACGGCGAGGTCATCTCCAGCCCGCCGACGAATTCGAGCGGGCCGAACTTCCTGTCGTCGTGGCCGATGTGGAACTGGTTGATCGGCCGTGCCGAGATCTCGACCGGCTCGATGGAAGCCGGACCGGCGGCGATGGCCGGCGACAGCATGCCGGCCAGCGCGCAGGCAGCCAGAACCACACGCCGCAAGCTCCGCCCCGAGATCCTCATCCGGCGCGCCGCAGACCGCCACGCCGCATCTCGCGGGCGCTTTCCTCGCCGAACAGCGAAGCCAGCTGCTCGGTCATGGCGCCGGCCAGTTCCTCGGCATCGACGATGGTGACGGCACGGCGGTAGTAGCGGGTGACGTCATGGCCGATGCCGATGGCCAGAAGCTCGACCGGCGACCGCGTCTCGATCAGCTCGATGACCGCGCGCAGATGCCGCTCCAGGTAGTTGCCGGGATTGACCGAGAGCGTGGAATCGTCGACCGGCGCGCCGTCGGAGATCATCATCAGGATCTTGCGCTGCTCCGGCCGTCCGATCAGCCGGCTATGCGCCCAAAGCAGCGCCTCGCCGTCGATGTTTTCCTTGAGCAGGCCCTCGCGCATCATCAGGCCGAGATTGCGCCGCGCCCGCCGCCACGGATGGTCGGCGGATTTGTAGATGATGTGGCGCAGATCGTTGAGCCGGCCGGGGTTCGGCGGCTTGCCGTCCTTCAGCCATTTCTCGCGCGCCTGCCCGCCCTTCCAGGCGCGGGTGGTGAAGCCGAGGATCTCGACCGAGACGCCGCAGCGCTCCAGCGTGCGCGCCAGGATGTCGGCGCAGGTGGCGGCGACGGTGATCGGCCGGCCGCGCATCGAGCCGGAATTGTCGAGCACAAGCGACACCACCGTGTCGCGGAATTTCGTGTCGCGCTCCTGCTTGAACGACAGCGGCTGCATCGGATCGATGACGACGCGCACCAGCCGCGACGGATCGAGATAGCCTTCCTCGAGGTCGAAATCCCACGAGCGGTTCTGCTGCGCCATCAGCCGGCGTTGCAGCCGGTTGGCCAATCTGCCGACGACGCCGGAAAGATTGGCAAGCTGCTTGTCGAGGAAGGCGCGCAGCCGGTCGAGCTCCTCTTCCTCGCACAATTCCTCGGCGCCGACCGTCTCGTCGAAAGCCGTGGTGAAGACCTTGTAGTCGATCTCCTTCGGCAGGTTGGTGAAGGGATTGTCGTTGCGCCGCGCCTCGCCGGGCGTCTCCGCGTCGGAATCGTCCTCGTCGGAGAGGTCGTCGGCAGTGGCGTCGGACGCTTCCGTCTCGGCCGACTGCTCGTCATCGTCGGACGCCTCGGCGTCGTCGGACTGCGACTGTTCGGAGCCGGAATCGTCCTCGCCGCCCTCCTCGCTCTGCTCCTCGCCCTGCGGCTCGTTGTCGTCATTGTCCTCGGTGTCTTCGCTCTCCTGGTCGTCGCCGAGCTCCTCGGCCATCTCCATGGAGACCAGCATGTCGCGCACGATGCGGGCAAAAGCCTGCTGGTCGTCGAGCTTGGCCGACAGGCCGTCGAGATCGGCGCTGGCCTTCTCCTCGACCCAGGGGCGCCACAGATCGACCAGGCGCTCGCCGCTCCTGGGCACGGCGCGGCCGGTGAGCTTCTCGCGCACCATCAGCGCCACCGCCTCCTCGAGCGGCGCGTCGGCCTTGTCTTTGACGTCGACGAGGTTCGCCTTGGCGTATTTGTCCTCCAGCATCGAGCCGATATTGTCGGCGACGCCCTGCATGGCGCGGCTGCCGATCGCCTCGACACGGGCCTGCTCGACCGCGTCGTAGATCGAGCGCGCCAGCTTGCCTTCCGGCGCCAGCTTGTTGTGGATGCGCTGATCGTGGCAGGCGCGCTTCAGCGCCATGGAATCGCCGAGCCCGCGGGTGATGGCGATATCGGCCCTCGAGGCCTTCTTCGGCAGTTCGGGCAGCCGGGCGCGGCTGCCGGCGAGCGCCGGTCGGTCCTTGGCGAAACCGACCTCGAGGTCCTTGTCGCCGGCAATGGCGCGCATGCAGACGGTCACCGAGCGCTTGAAGCTATCGGCTTCAGACCCGTTCTTCGGCTTGTTGCGCGTATTGTCGCCCGGACCCGCCATCAATCATCCCTGGAGCATGGTGTCGGCCGAAAAGTCATACGACCTTCCGGAACCATGCTCTTACCCCAGCACCACGTTGGCGGCGGATTCGGGCAAATCTTCGCCGAAGGCGCGCTGGTAGAATTCGGCGACCACCGAACGCTCCAGCTCGTCGCACTTGTTGAGGAAGGTCAGCCGGAACGCCATGCCGATGTCGCCGAAGATTTCGGCGTTCTCGGCCCAGGTGATCACCGTGCGCGGGCTCATCACCGTCGACAGGTCGCCATTGATGAAGGCCGAGCGCGTCATGTCGGCGACCCGCACCATCTTGTTGACGATGTCCTTGCCTTTGCTGTCGCGGTAGTGCTTGGCCTTGGCCAGAACGATGTTCACCTCGTTATCGTGCGGCAGATAGTTCAGCGTGGTGACGATCGACCAGCGGTCCATCTGCGCCTGGTTGATCTGCTGGGTGCCGTGATAGAGGCCGGTGGTGTCGCCAAGGCCGACCGTGTTGGCGGTCGAGAACAGCCGGAACGCCGGGTGCGGGCGAATGACACGGCTCTGGTCGAGCAGCGTCAGGCGGCCCGAGGATTCCAGCACGCGCTGGATGACGAACATCACGTCCGGGCGGCCGGCGTCATACTCGTCGAAGCACAGCGCGACATTGTGCTGGTAGGCCCAGGGCAGGATGCCGTCGCGGAATTCGGTGACCTGCAGCCCGTCCTTGACCACGATGGCGTCCTTGCCGACCAGGTCGATACGGCTGACATGGCTGTCGAGGTTGACGCGCACGCAGGGCCAGTTGAGGCGGGCGGCGACCTGCTCGATATGGGTCGACTTGCCTGTGCCGTGATAGCCCGACACCATGACGCGGCGATTGTAGGCGAAGCCGGCGAGGATCGCCATCGTCGTGTTCTTGTCGAACAGATAGTCGGGATCGACGTCCGGCACATGCTCGGAAGACACCGAATAGGCCGGCACCACCATCTTGGAATCGAAGCCGAATTTGTCCTTCACCGACACTGTCGTATCGGGCAGGTTGGCGATGTCGCGGTCGACCTTGTTCATCTCTATCCACGTCTCCACAGGCGAATGGCTGATTTCGCCGGCAATCGATTTTGTTCGGGGGCGGTCTTAGAGCCTTTTCCAACCTTATGAAAGTTGGAAAGCGACACGAACCGTGGGGTCGCTCAGCACAAACCCGCCTGCTTGAGCACGCGATAGGCCTGCAGCACATCGCGGAACCGGTCTTCCGAACCTCTGTCGCCGCCATTCGCATCCGGATGGTGACGCTTGACCAGTTCCTTATAGCGCGCCTTGATATCCTTGCCAGTCGCCTTTGTATCAAGACCAAGCGTTTCCAGCGCCTTGGCCTCAAGCGGCTTGGCCTTGCGTTCGCGCGGGCTCTTCGGGTCGTTGAACAGGTTGAAAGGGTCGCGCATGCGGTTGTAGTAGCCGGCGCGGCCGGAGCGCTGCTGGGCAAAGTCCGGCGCCGAACGCGTCGAACCGCCATTGATGCCCATCTTCCATGTCGGCCGGTGGCCGGTCAGCGCTTCCTTCTGGAAGCGGGCGATTTCGGTGTCCGGCACGCCCGAGAAGTAGTTGAAGCCTTTGTTGTATTCGCGCACATGGTCGAAGCAGAAGCGGAAATACTCGCCCTCCTTCAGCCGTCCGACCGGCGCGCGATGGGTGCCGGCCTCCTTGCAGCCGTCCCACTGGCAGATCGGCGCGCGCGACTTCAGCTCCGCATCCTTCTCCGGCCGGATGCGGATTTTTTCGAAATATTTGGGATACGGCTTCATCTCACCCATTTATGGGCTGTTCGCACGTGCGAAACAAGAATTGACATTTCGGCGATGATCGCCCTAACCGCTGAATCGCGGCTTAAAAGCGGTCGAAAATGCGGATTTTGCGGCTCTGCCGTCATGTGGTGAAGGGAAGGTCCAATGTCCATACAGTCGACGATGGAAAGCAAGCTGAAGGCGGCATTCTCGCCGGAGCGGCTGGTCATCATCAATGAGAGCCACCTTCACGCCGGCCATCACCATCACGGCTCCGACCATCATGGCGCCTTTGACGGCAGCGGCGAGACGCATTTCCGCGTCCGCATCGTTTCGCCTTCCTTTGCCGGCATGAGCCGCATCGAGCGCCACCGCGCCGTCAACGCCTTGCTGGCCGATGAGCTGAACGCCGGCGTCCATGCGCTGGCGATCGAGCCGGCGGCGCCGGGCGAACAGACGCGCTGGTAAGTCTCAGGCGACCGTCTCCTTTAGGAAGGCCATCACCGCGCCGGTGAGGGCGTCGCCCTCCTCGCCGAACCGGCGGTTGATCGCCATGTGCGAATAGGCACTGCCGTCGAACAGCGCGACCTTGGTGCCGGCCGCCCGCAGCCGGTCCGTGAAGGCATGGGCGACGACCGCGCGGATCGGTGCGTCCGAATAGGCGACAAAGACAGGCGGATGCTTGCCGCTCCCGATATAGGTGGCGGGCGACAGCGCGCGCCATTGCGCCGGATCGGCGAAGGCCTGCGCGTAGATCGGCCGCAGCCTGCCGCCCTGCGCCTTGGCCAGTGCCTCGATGTCATAGGCTTCGGTGTCGTCGAGCACCAGCGCGGCGACGCCGGGCAATCCGCCGCGCAGGCCGGTCAGCGCGGCAAGGTGGCAGCCGGCGGAATGCCCCATCACCGCGATGCGGTCGGGGTCGCCGCCATGCCGGGCGATGTTGGCGCGCACATAGGCATAGGCCTTCTCGACGTCGCCCGCCTGGGTGGCGACATCGGCGCCAGGCAGCATGCGATAATCGATCGAGACGAACAGGAAGCCGTTGTCGAGCAGGAAGCCGGGCTTGGCGTTGACATTGTTGCGGTTGCCGAGCCGCCAGGCACCGCCATGGATGAAGAACACGACAGGACGGTCCCTGAAGCCGTCGCGCGTGTAGATGTCGAGCCTGGCCGGCCCGTAGTCGACGGTTTGCGGCTTGGGCTGGCGCGGACGCCATGCGGCGGAGGCACGCGCTGGCAGCAGCGCGGCAAGCGATGCCATGATGAGGCTGCGTCGATCGATCATCACCATCTCCCACCGCCTTGCGACGGCAGAGTGCACATGCGCGCCCCAGGCGTCCAGTTAACGATCGGTAATGGCCTGACCTTGGAACGCGGCCGATCTGGACAGCATTTACCCGACATCCGGGCATTCGGCACGCCTCCGAATTCCGGCTTGCGAGATGCGAATGCAAAACCAATCGAGGTTAGCCCTTGAAGCGCGCCGGGCAATCACCACGTTATTCTCTAGGCAGGCATTTCGGCAACATCGGATGCCTTCCGGAGGTCAACGCCAGATTGCACGTTTCTTCTTCAATTGAAGGGAACCAACAACGCTTTCCGGCAGTTGAATATGTGATGAGCCGACTGGCAGCCAGAGCGGCTCCGAGGGCACATAATCATGCGCGAGAACCAATCCGACGTCTTCGACCTGTTCTCGGAGATCTATACCCATGCGGCACAGGAAGAGATCAGCCTCCAGCAATTCCTCCTTGCCTGCCGCGAAGACAAATCGATGTACGCCACGGCCCCCGAAAGGATGGTCGCGGCGATTGGTCAGCCAAATCTGATCGACACCAGCAAGGACGAGCGGCTCGGCCGCATCTTCTCCAACCGAACCGTCAAGGTGTACCCATCCTTCGCCGACTTCTATGGCATGGAGGATACGATCGAGCGTATCGCCGGCTATTTCCGCTATGCCTCGCAGGGTCTCGAGGAGCGCAAGCAGATCCTTTATCTGCTCGGTCCTGTCGGCGGCGGCAAGTCTTCACTAGCCGAACGGCTGAAGAAGCTCATGGAGCAGCGGCCGATCTACACGCTGAAGGTCGGCAACCAGATCAGCCCGGTTTTCGAATCGCCGCTCGGCCTATTCAACCCCGACCATATGGGCGACCTGCTTGAGGACAAATACGGCATAGCCCGCCGCCGCCTGAACGGGCTGATCTCGCCATGGGCCGCCAAGCGCCTCGACGAACTGGCTGGAGACATCTCCAAATTCAGCGTCGTCAAGCTGATGCCGTCGCGGCTGCGCCAGATCTGCATCGCCAAGACCGAGCCCGGCGACGAGAACAACCAGGATGTCTCGGCCCTGGTCGGCAAGGTCGACATCCGCCAGCTGGAGAATTTCAGCCAATCCGACCCGGATGCCTATTCCTACAGCGGCGGGCTCAATCGCACGACACAGGGCCTGCTCGAGTTCGTCGAGATGTTCAAGGCGCCGATCAAGGTCCTGCATCCGCTGCTGACCGCCACGCAGGAGGGCAGCTACAACGGCACCGAGAATTTCGGCGCCTTCCCCTACCAGGGCATCGTCGTGGCGCATTCCAACGAATCGGAATGGCAGCAGTTCAAGAACAACAAGAACAACGAGGCCTTCCTCGATCGCATCCTGGTGGTCAAGGTTCCGTATTGCCTGCGCGTCACCGAAGAGCGGCAGATCTACGAGAAGCTGCTGCGCGAAAGCGAATTGGCGGCCAGTCCCTGCGCCCCCGAAGTTCTCGACATCCTCAGCCGCTTCACCGTCGCGACGCGCCTTGCCGAGCACGACAATTCACCCCGCTACACCAAGATGCGCGCCTATGACGGCGAGAGCCTGAAGGAGGTCGACCCGAAGGCGAAGTCGGTACAGGAATACCGCGATGCCGCCGGCGTCGACGAGGGCATGACCGGCGTCAGCACGCGTTTTGCCTTCAAGATCCTGTCGCAGACCTTCAACTACGACACTAAGGAAGTGGCCGCCGACCCCGTGCACCTGATGTACATTCTGGAAGAGGCGATCAAGCGCGAGCAGTTTCCGAAGCAGACGGAGGCAGCCTATCTGGAGTTCACCAAGTCGGAACTCGCCGCGCGCTATGCCGAATTCATCGGCCACGAGATCCAGAAGGCCTACCTCGAATCCTACAGCGAATACGGCCAGAACCTGTTCGACCGCTACATCGCCTATGCCGATGCCTGGATCGAGGACCAGGACTACAAGGATCCCGACACCGGCCAGATCCTCAACCGCGAGGTGCTGGACAACGAACTGTCACAGATCGAAAAACCGGCAGGCATCGCCAATCCCAAGGACTTCCGCAACGAAGTGGTCAAGTTCACCTTGCGGGCCAGGGCGCGCAATCACGGCCGCAACCCGTCCTGGACAAGCTATGAAAAGCTGCGCGAGGTCATCGAAAAGCGCATGTTCGGCCAGGTCGAGGATCTTCTGCCGGTGATCAGCTTCGGCTCCAAGCAGGACAGCGTGACCGAAAAGCGGCACAATGAATTCGTGCAGCGCATGGTCGAGCGCGGTTACACCCAGCGTCAGGTGCGCCGGCTCGTCGACTGGTACATGCGGGTGAACAAGGCGGGTTGAGAACGCCTGGGGGTTCCATGCCGATCTTCATCGACCGACGCCTGAATCCCAAGGACAAGAGCTTGGGTAACCGCCAGCGCTTCCTCAAGCGCGCGCGGGACGAACTGAAGCGCAGTATACGCGACCGCATCCGCACCGGCCGGATCGCCGAAGCGGACAAGGAATATGCCGTGCCGATGCCGGAAAAAGGCACCGGTGAGCCGAGCTTCAACGATGCCAGGAACAGCGGGCGGCGCCAGCACATCCTGCCGGGCAACAAGAGTTTCTCTCCCGGAGACCTGATCCCCAAACCCGGCCAGGGCGGCGGCGCCGGGTCGTCGTCTCCGGGCGACACGGTCTCTGAAGACGATTTCCGTTTCGTGCTGTCGCGTGAGGAGGTTCTCGATCTCTTTTTCGAGGATCTCGAACTGCCCGACATGGTCAAGCTCAACCTCAAGGAAATCCTCGCCTTCAAGTCGCAGCGTGCCGGCTTCGCGACAACCGGTTCGCCGACCAACATCAACGTCGCGCGTACGATGCGCAACAGTCATGGCCGCCGCATAGCGTTGAGGCGGCCGAAGCAGGCGGACGTGGATGCCATCGCCGGGCAGATCGCCGCGCTGGACTCTCAGCCGGTCAGCGCAGCGACGCGTCTGCGTGTCGCGGATTTGCGCAAGGAGTTCGAACGGCTGGAGCGCCGCCGCAAACGCATCGCCTATGTCGATCCGATCGACATCCGCTTCAATCGCTTCGATCCCCGGCCGCTGCCGAATGCCAGTGCCGTGATGTTCTGCCTGATGGATGTGTCCGGATCGATGGGTGAGCGCGAGAAGGATCTGGCCAAACGCTTCTTCGTGCTTTTGCATCTGTTCTTGAAACGGCGCTACGAGCGCACCGAGGTGGTCTTCATCCGCCACAC
The DNA here is from genome assembly GCF_004022605.1 of Mesorhizobium sp. M4B.F.Ca.ET.089.01.1.1. Lineage (NCBI taxonomy): Bacteria > Pseudomonadati > Pseudomonadota > Alphaproteobacteria > Hyphomicrobiales > Phyllobacteriaceae > Mesorhizobium > Mesorhizobium sp. M4B.F.Ca.ET.089.01.1.1. The sequence continues at coordinate 15,298 of NZ_RZOS01000019.1, read as the reverse complement.
CCACGAGGCCCAGGAGGTGAATGAGGAAACCTTCTTCCATTGCACGCAAAGCGGCGGCACCGTCGTTTCCACGGCGCTCGACGAAATGCGCCGCGTCATCGAAGAACGCTACCCGGCCAACGAGTGGAACATCTACGCCGCCCAGGCTTCGGACGGTGACAATTTCGCCACCGATTCGGAACGCTGCATAGCCTTACTCGACGGCGCGCTCATGCGTCTTTGCCAGTATTTCGCCTATGTCGAGATCATCGACGAACGCGAGAGCCATATTTTCGGAGCCACCGAAAACGGGACGTCGCTGTGGCGCGCCTACAGCGTCGTCGCGCAGAAATGGCCGAACTTCCAGATGACCCGCATCGCCACGCCGGCCGACATCTACCCGGTCTTCCGCCAGCTCTTCGCAAGGCAACCGGCCGCCCGCAAGAGCGCTTGAGAGGGGTGCAAATGGCCAGGCAGGCAAGCAAACCAGCTTTGCTGTTTTCCGGATCTGATTGGGATTTCAAGACGCTGTCGCGGGCCTATGACGCGATCGAGGCGATCGCGCTGGAGGAACTCCACCTCGATATCTATCCGGTTCAGATGGAGATCATCTCGTCCCAGCAGATGCTCGACGCCTATTCGTCGATAGGCATGCCGCTGATGTATCGCCATTGGTCGTTCGGCAAGCATTTCCTTCATCATGACCTTCTCTACCGCAAGGGCGGTCGCGGCCTGGCCTATGAGCTGGTCATCAACTCCAATCCCTGCATCGTCTACCTGATGGAGGAGAACACCATGGCGTTGCAGGCCCTGGTTACGGCGCACGCGGCACTTGGGCACAACCATTTCTTCAAGAACAATCACCTGTTTCGGCAGTGGACCGACGCCGGGGCCATCCTGAGCTATCTCGACTTCGCCAAGGGCTACATCGCCCGCTGCGAGGAGCGGCATGGGCTGGCGGCGGTCGAGGCGGTCCTCGATTCGGCGCATGCGTTGATGGAACAGGGCGTGTTCCGCTACCGCCGGCCGCCGAAGCTGTCGTCGGAGCGGCAGCGCGAAGGCCTGCGCGAGCGCCTCGAATATGAGGAACGCTCCTACAATGATTTGTGGCGCACGCTGCCGGCCTCGCACGAGGCCGGCAAGACCGGCGAGAAGGACGAGAGCCTGGCGGAACGGAAGAAGTCGCTCAATCTACCCGAGGAGAACCTGCTCTATTTCCTCGAGAAGAACAGCCTTGTGCTGGAACCGTGGCAGCGCGAAATCGTCCGCATCGTCCGCATCATCGCGCAATATTTCTACCCGCAGCGGCAAACCCAGGTGATGAACGAGGGTTGCGCCACTTTCGTGCACCACACGCTGATGAACCTGTTGTTCGATCGCGGGCTGATCGGCGAGGGCGCCATGCTCGAAATCCTGCGCAACCATTCCAATGTGGTCTTCCAGCCCGGTTTCGACGATCCCCGCTTTTCCGGCATAAATCCCTACGCGCTCGGTCTCGACATGATGCAGGACATACGGCGCATCTCGACCGAGCCGACGGCGGAGGACCGCGACTGGTTTCCCGACATTGCGGGCCGCGGCGACTGGCGCGAGACGCTGCTCGAGGCATGGGCCGACCATCGCGACGAGTCCTTCATCCGCCAGTACCTCAGCCCAACACTGATCCGGAAATGGCGGCTCTTCGCGCTTGCCGATCGAGCCGACGAACCGCATCTGGAGGTCGCGTCGATCCACAACGAGCGCGGCTATGAGAAGATACGCAGCGCCCTGGCCCACAGCTACGACGTGGGGGCGAACAGGCCCGACATCCAGATTGTCGATGTCGACCTGCGCGGCGACAGGCAACTGCGGCTGCAGCACAAGGTGAAGGCCGGCATCCTCCTTGAGGAAGGCAGCCGCGACGCGACTTTGCGCCATATCCGCAGCCTCTGGGGCTACGAGGTCAGTCTTGCGGCGGTCGACGCCGAAACAGGCGCGACGCTGCACGAGCGCTCGACCAGGGAGATCGTGGAGTAGCGCCGGAGGCAAGCCGCGTCGCTCACCCCGTGTGTTTGATTAAGCGTCGCCCGCCGGCTTTATCCGCAGCCTGGCGATGCGGTTCTTGTCGCGCTTCATGACCACGAAGCGCTTGCCGTGGAAAGTGAAGGCCTGCTTTTCATCGGGGATCGACTGGGTCTCGTGGATGACGAGGCCGGCAATCGTGGTGGCCTCTTCGTCCGGCAGGTTCCAGTCGAGCGCCCGGTTGAGATCGCGGATCGCCACCGTGCCGTCGACCACGACCGAGCCGTCGGCCTCCTGCTTGACGCCCTGGATGTCGACGTCGTGCTCGTCGGCGATCTCGCCGACAATCTCCTCGATGATGTCCTCCAGCGTCACCAGCCCTTCCACTTCGCCATATTCGTCGACGACGATGGCGAAATGCGCCTTGCGGCGCAGGAAGGCGTTGAGCTGGTCCTGCAAGGTGGTGGTGTCCGGCACGAACCAGGGCTTCGACGCGATCTTCATCACGTCGATCCTGGAAAAGTCGTTGCCGACCTCGTTCAGCGCCCTCAGCAGGTCCTTGGCGTGCAGCACGCCGACGATGTTGTCGAGCGAGCCCTTCCACAACGGCATGCGGGTATGCGGGCTGTTCAGGATCTCGCGCACCACCGCTTCCGACGGGTTGTCGGCATTGACCGAGCGCATGTTGGTGCGGTGGACCATGACGTCGGACACTTCGAGTTCCTCGAGGTCGAACAGTCCCTCCAGGCGATTGCGCTCCTCGCGCGCACCCTGGCCGTCGCGGCGGAAATCGTCGGCCGGCTCGCGCGATTGGTCATCAGCGAAACCTTGCGGATCGACTGGCCGCAATTCGTAGCCGAAGGCAGCGAGCAGGCGGGCACGAAACAGCAACGCCAGCAGTACCAGACCGGCAAGGATGGCCGCGACGATCCAGCCGGGCTCGTTCATCCCGGGTGGTTTTCCGCAAGGAAGCCAAGCACTTCCGACGCCGGCACGTCCCTGGCGATGAAGGCCTGGCCGACACCGCGCGTCAGGATGAAGGTCAGCGCGCCGCGGGACACCTTCTTGTCCTGGGCGATGTACGAGAGCAGCGCCTCAGCGTCGGGCAGTTCGCCCGGTATGTCGGCCATCCGCCATGGCAAGCCGACAGCGCGAAGATGCGCCTCGACGCGCCCCGCATCGTCCGGGCTCGCCAGGTTGAGCCGCGCCGAGAAGCGATGCGCCAGCGCCATGCCGATGGCGACCCCCTCGCCGTGGACGAGCCGGGCGCCGTCATAGTGCGTGGCGGCTTCCAGCGCGTGGCCGAACGTATGGCCGAGATTGAGCAGTGCGCGGTCGCCGGTCTCGAACTCGTCGCGGGCGACGACATCGGCCTTGGCGCGGCAGGCCTCGGCGATCGCCTCAGCCCGCGCCGGACCGCCGGCGAACACGTCCTGCCAGTTCGCCTCCAGCCAGGCGAAGAAGGCGGGGCGGTCGATCAGCCCGTACTTGGCGAGCTCGGCGTAGCCGGCGCGGAATTCGCGGATCGGCAACGTGTCGAGCACGCCGGTGTCGGCCAGCACCAGCTTCGGCTGATGGAAGACGCCGATAAGATTCTTGCCGCGCGGACTGTTGATGCCGGTCTTGCCGCCGACCGAGGAATCGACCTGTGCGAGCAGCGAGGTCGGGATCTGCACGAAATTCATGCCGCGCCGCACGATGCCGGCGGCAAAGCCGGCAAGATCGCCGATGACGCCGCCGCCGAGCGCGATAACGATATCGCCGCGTTCGAGCTTGGCGGCGAGCACGCCGTCGACCACCTCTTCGAGATGGGCAAAACTCTTGGTCTTCTCGCCCGCCGGCAAGGTGATTACGGCCGGCTGGATGCCACTGGTCTTGAGACCGGCCTTCAGCGTGCCGAGCTGCGCGGCGGCGACGTTCTCATCCGTGACGACGGCCGCTCGCCTGCCCGGCAAGCGGCGCGAGATCTCCTGGCCGGCGCCGGACAGCAGGCCGGGGCCGATCAATATGTCGTAGCCGCGCTCGCCGAGCCCGACTTCGACGGTGACAGGTGCGATGGCGCTCATGGCCGCGCCTCGTCGCCGGCCGCGACCATGGCGACGCCGAAATGTCCGCAGAGCGCGGCGACGACCTCGGCGGCGATGACCTCCTTGCGGTCGTCGCGGGTCGGCACGGTGACGTCCGATGTGGCGTAGACCGGATAGCGCTCGCCCATCAGCCTTTCCAGCACAGCGCGCGGATCGGGGCTTTTGAGCAACGGCCGGTTCTGCTTCTTGGACACGCGCTCCATCAACAGGTCGAGCTCGGCCTTCAGCCAGACCGACACGCCATGGCCGGCGATCGCCTCGCGCGTTTGCGCGTTCATGAAGGCGCCGCCGCCGGTCGACAGCACCTGCGGGCCGTTTTCAAGGAGCCGCAGGATGACGCGCTGCTCCAGCGCGCGGAATTCCGTCTCGCCATAACGCTCGAACAGTTCGGGCACGGTCATGCGCGACACGCTTTCGATCTCCTGGTCGCTGTCGATGAAGGGCAGCGAAAGCATCGCCGCCACCTTGCGGCCGATCGCCGTCTTGCCGGCGCCCATCAGGCCAACGAAGACGATGGAGCGGGTGCCCAGCCGCTCGAGCAGCTCGGTATGGCCTTCAGCGGGTGGATTTGCTTGTAGCGCGTTCATACGGGCCCCTTTGCCGGCGTTATCGACATCAAAAGCCTGGTTGCGTCAACCATGGCGCGCAGCTCCCGGAAAAGTGTCATACGGTTTTCCGAACAGAACCCGCGCCAGGACGACAGGCTTCTACCTTGAATTGGACGGATTGGCGTCCCATAAGGGCACAGGGTTTGGAAATGCAGAACAAGAGACGGGCGCATATTGATGCCGACACTGTTTCGCTTTGTCGTGACGCTGACGATTCTGGCCGGCATTGCCTATGGAACGATGTTCGCGCTGGCCATGTTCGTCGAACCGAAAAAGGCCGAAATGAGCGTGCGCATTCCGCCGGAAAAGCTGAACCCCAAGAAGAACTGATGCCCGGGACATGAACAGCGCGGCGCGCATCGAGGCCTTTCTGGAGATGATGAGCGCCGAGCGGGGCGCGGCCGAAAACACGCTGTCCTCCTATCGCCGCGACCTGGAAGACGCTTCGATGGCGATCAGCGGCGGGCTTGCCGCCGCCGCGGCCGCCGACATCCGCGCCTATCTCGACGATATCGCCGCGCGCGGCTTCGCCGCCACCTCGCAGGCGCGCAAACTGTCGGCGATCCGCCAGTTCTTCAAGTTCCTCTACGCCGAGGGCCTGCGCGGCGACGACCCGACCGGCACGCTGGACAGCCCGAGGAAGGGCCGGCCGCTGCCGAAGACGATGAGCGAGGCCGAAACCGGCCGGCTGATCGACCGCGCCGCCACGGAAGCGGGCGAAGCCGACGGCGGCGATCGGCTGGCGCGGCTGCGCCTGCATGCGCTGGTCGAGGTGCTCTACGCCACCGGCCTGCGTGTTTCCGAGCTGGTCGGCCTGCCGGTGACGGTGGCGCTGCGCGACGACCGCTTCTTCATGGTGCGCGGCAAGGGCAACAAGGAACGCATGGTGCCGCTCTCGGCCAAGGCGCGCGCCGCGATGCGCGCCTGGCTTGCCGCCAGGGCAGAGCGGCCGGCGCTCGCTAACAGCCCCTTCCTGTTTCCGGCCGCCTCCGACACCGGCCATCTGTCCCGCCAGGTCTTCGCCCGCGACCTGAAAGGCCTTGCCGCAAGGGCCGGCATCGCCTCGGCCAAGATCTCGCCGCATGTGCTGCGCCACGCCTTCGCCAGCCACCTGCTGCAGAACGGCGCCGATCTCAGGGCCGTGCAGCAGCTGCTCGGCCACGCCGACATCTCGACCACGCAGATCTACACCCATGTGCTGGAGGAGCGGCTGGTGCGGCTGGTCAATGATCATCATCCGCTTGCCGACTAGGCCTCATGTCGCTATGTGAGGACGACGTTCCACCGCCCGGAGCCCCGGTTTTCGAGGGTTTCGCCAGCCACTGCCTTCCGAACTGTCGGTCCGCTCAAGAATGTACAACTACCTCGATTTCGAAAAGCCGGTGCAGGATCTCGAAGGCAAGATCCTCGAGCTGAAGAAGCTTGCCGAGAACGGCGAGGCCGTCGATGTCGGCGATGAGATCAGCCGCCTGGAGAAGCGTTCGCGCGACGCGCTGCGCGAGGCCTACAAGTCGCTGACGCCCTGGCAGAAGGTGCAGGTGGCGCGCCATCCCGACAGGCCGCATTGCGTCGACTACATCAAGGCCCTGCTCAGCGATTTCACGCCGCTCGCCGGCGACCGCAATTTCGGCGAGGACCAGGCGATCGTCGGCGGCTTCGCCCGCTTCCGCGGCGAGCCGGTGGCGGTTATCGGCCAGGAGAAGGGCTCGGACACGGCGAGCCGGCTGAAGCACAATTTCGGCTCGGTGCGGCCGGAAGGCTATCGCAAGGCGGTGCGGCTGATGGAGCTAGCCGACCGCTTCAAGATCCCGCTTCTGACGCTGGTCGACACCGCCGGCGCCTATCCCGGCGTCGGTGCCGAGGAACGCGGCCAGGCCGAGGCGATTGCCCGCTCGACCTCGGCCTGCCTGGCGCTCAAGGTGCCCTCGATCTCGGTCGTCATCGGCGAAGGCGGCTCCGGTGGCGCCATCGCAATCGCCACCGCCAACCGCGTCTACATGCTGGAGCATGCCATCTATTCGGTGATCTCGCCGGAGGGCGCTGCCTCGATCCTGTGGCGCGACACCACCCGCTCCAAGGATGCGGCGACCAACATGAAGATCACCGCCCAGGATCTTTACGAAATGAAGATCATCGACGCCATCGTCCCCGAGCCGCTCGGGGGCGCCCATCGCGCCCCCGAAACGGTGATCGCCGCCACCGGCGACCTCATCGCCAAGACGATGAAGGATTTTGCCGGCGCCAACACCGATTTCCGCGAGCAGCGTCGCGAGAAATACCTTGCCATGGGCCGCAGCCTCTAGTGCCCGGAAATGTGGGCGGTTCCGGGAGGGCTTAAGGCGCGTCGCCTGACTCCGTTTCAGCCCGACGCGCTTTATATCCGGGCAATTCCAGCAAACTTCTGGAACGGTTTTCCGTCCGGAAGGTGCCACCACATCGGTGGTCCAGGGCAACGATCCGGTGGTTCGGAGCGGGGCCGCCATAGACACTTTGCTTTAACGGCTGCTAATTAAGCTTCTCGTTTCGGGGGATTTGAAATGAAGAAATACGAGAAACCCACGCTGATCAAAGTCGCCCGCCTGCAAGCAGTGACGGCTCAACAAGCGACTTCCCAGCCGCCAGTGGAAAACGGCAACAGCAATGGCAGCGGCACCGACATCAACTAGTCCCCGTCAAATCCGTCTCTATCAAAACGTTTGATCGCCTTGGAATAGCTTCGGCCGCTACGCGGCAAAGTGGTGTACGGGCACGATTCCGCCACAAAAATGCCGCCGCGTTCGGCTCAATGAAATTGCCGCGAGGGGTCGTTCGAGGCTTGCGGTAAGGATTTTTCAAGGTTAACGGGCTTACGGTCCGCTAATGTTCAGCGTGCGGGCCTGGCGGTTGAACCCGTGGCCCGAGGGAAAGACTAAGCCGTACCCATGTTTGCCAAGCTTGCCCGCACCGGAGTCCTGATCGCCGCCATCGGCGTCGCCGGCTGCAACGATTCCTCGATGAAGGACTTCGCGCCGGAGGCCAACAAGCCGCTGCCGGACAAGATCCTGGCCGACATGAAGGCCAAGGGCATGGTCCGCACCTCGTCGGTGATGGCCCGTATCTTCAAGGAAGAGGGCAAGCTGGAGATCTGGAAGGCCAAGACCAATGGCCGCTACGAGATGGTGGCCAACTACGACATCTGCAAATGGTCGGGCAAGCTCGGGCCGAAATACACGGAAGGCGACCGCCAGGCGCCGGAAGGCTTCTACACGGTCCGGCCCTCGCAGATGAACCCGCGCTCGAACTACCATCTGTCCTTCAACATCGGCTATCCCAACGCCTACGACCGCGCCAATGGCCGCACCGGCTCCAATCTGATGGTGCATGGCGCCTGCTCGTCGTCGGGCTGTTATTCGATGACCGATGCCCAGATCGAGCAGATCTACGCCTTCGGCCGCGATGCCTTCCAAGGCGGGCAGACCGAGTTCCAGATCCAGGCCTTTCCGTTCCGCATGACCGCCGCCAACATGGCGCGTTACCGCAACGACCCGAACTACGATTTCTGGAAGATGCTGAAGGTCGGCTACGACAATTTCGAAATCACCAAGGTGCCGCCGAAGGTCGACGTCTGCGAAAAGCGCTACGTCTTCAATCAAGTGGCGCCGGAGGGCACGACCTTCGATCCCACCGGGCCCTGCCCCGCCACCACGCAGCCGGATTCGCTGAAGAGCGCCTATAGCGCCTATCAGAGCACCTATGACTCGGCCTTCAACGGCGCCGTCAAGTCGAGCGCGCCGGCGCCCAAGCCGACGATTGCCGGCATCAAGGAAGCCAGTATCGTTTCCGACTGGTCGAAGCGCCGCGCCCGCGGCGAGCGCGTGCCGATCGACCCGCCGTCGATGAATGGCGACGGCTCGGTGACCGAGACCGCGCGCATGGGCCGCATCGATTCGCCGCTCGGCCGCAAGATGGCCGCGCTCGATGCCGAGAAGGATGCCAAGCGCAAGGCCGAGGAACAGCGGCTCGCGGCCATACAGGCAGCCAAGGCCGCCAAGGAAGCTGCCAAGGCCCAGGCATTGGCCGAGGCGGAAGCCGCCAAGCAGGCTGCCCAGCAGCCGGTCACCACCGCGGGCGTCGAAGCGGCCGAGCCGGCAGCCGAAACGCAGGCCGCGAGCGCCGACGACGGCACGGTGACGAAGCTGAAGAAGAAGCTGCTCGGCATGTTCGGCGGCTGAGGTTTTGGCTGATGCATGTCGCCCAAAGGGTGGGGCGGTTTGGGACAACGACATGCATGAAAAAACAGAAAGCAGGCGCCCTGCCGTCTACGATCTCAAGGGGCTGAACTGCCCCCTCCCCGTGCTCAAGGCGAAGAAGCGCCTGGCCGCGATGCGGCCGGGTAGCCTGCTCTGGCTGGAAACCACCGATCCGCTTGCCGTCATCGACATTCCGGCCTTCTGCTCGGACGCAGGCCATCAGCTCGTCGAAACGGCGGCGGTGTCCGGCGGCCATCGCTTCCTGGTCGAGCGCGGCGCCGCCTGAGTTCGCGGTCCTGGCCCCTTACCGTCGCCCGGCTATGGCCAGCGGATTGTCCTCCAGCGCCGCGCGGTCGGGCGTGTCGATCGACGGCCTGTTGGTGAAGGCGGCGAACAGCCGGCGCACATAGTCCTCCGGCATGTCGAGCGTGATCAGCACCAGCCTGGTGCCGCGATTGCCCTCCGGCCAGGCCGGCAGCCTTGCCGGCGGGTGCAGGATCTTCTGCACGCCATGGATGACCAGCGGCCGCGACGGATCCTCCAGCAATTCGATGACGCCTTTCATACGCAGCAGCTTCTCGCCATGCGTCGAGCGCAGCAGATCGAGAAACATCTCGATCGCCGAGAACGGCACCGGACCGTCATGGACCAGCGAATGCGAGCGCACCCGCGAATCGTGGCGATGCTGGTGATCGTGATGATGATCGTCGCCATGATGGTGGTGGCGGCCATCATGATCATGGTGATGATGACCAGCCTCTTCGCCCAGCCAGCGCTGCACATCGGCCGATTTGGTTTCGGGGTTGTAGAGCCCGCAGTCGAACAGCGCCGCGGCGCCGGTTCCGCTGTCATCGGCATCGAGCAGAACGGCGCCGGGATTGAGCTGACGCAGGCGCGCTCGCAACGCCGCGACATCGCCGGCATCGGTGACGAGGTCGGTCTTGGTGAGCACGATGCGGTCGGCGACCGCCGCCTGTTTCACCGCCTCGACATGAGCGTCGAGGGTCGCATTGCCGTTGACCGCATCGACCAGAGTGATCACGCCGTCGAGCCGGAAAGCCTGCACCAGCGCCGGATGCGCCATGATCGACTGCAGCACCGGCGCCGGATCGGCAAGCCCGGTGGTTTCGACCACGACGCGCGCCAGCCTGGCGATGCGGCCGGTCTGCAGCCGGTCGACGAGGTCGGCCAGCGTATCGACCAGTTCGCCGCGCACCGTGCAGCACAGGCAGCCGTCGGAAAGCTGGATGATGCCGTCTGAGGCCTGCTCGACCAGCAGATGGTCGATCGCCACCTCGCCGAACTCGTTGATGATGACAGCCGTGTCGGTAAGTTGCGGGTCCTTCAGCAGCCGGTTGAGCAGCGTCGTCTTGCCGGCGCCGAGGAAGCCGGTGAGCACCGAGACCGGGATGGGAAAGCTGCCGCCCATCGGGCTAGTTCGCGGCCTTGACCGGCTGGTCGCCCTGCACGGCAACCGCGGCCGTCCCGCTTGCGGCCGGCTCGGCGCCGGTGGGCGCCGGAATGTCGGGCCGCCAGCTCGGCAGCGGCACATCGGCATATTCCTGGCCCGACTGGTCGAGCATCGCCTTCGGCGTCGGCCCGGTTGCGCCGCCGAGGCCGACGGCGACCAGGGTCGGGTGAGCGAGCTTCACCTGGTAGGGCGACTTCGGCGCCTCCTTGGCGGCGACGGCGGGGGCGGCCTCCGACTGCTCCGCCTTCGGCTTCTTCTTGCAGATCTCGTCATGCAGATCGTTGGGCGACAGCGTATCGCCATAGGACGGCAAGGCGCCAAGCGTAGCCGAGCCGGTCGCCGGCGTGTCAAAACCCTGGTCGAGCAGCTTCGCAACGGTCTCGGCGCGGCTGACAGCCGATTTCTCGCCGAGCACCACGGCGACCAGCGTGCGCCCGTTGCGCGTCGCCGAGCCGATCATGTTGAAGCCCGAAGAACAGACGAAGCCTGTCTTCATGCCGTCGGCGCCCGGATAGCGGCCGATCAAGAGGTTGTAGTTCGGGATCGCCTTCTTGCCGACCGCCAGCCCCTCGATCGAGAACCAGGGCGCGTATTGCGGAAACTCGCTGCGGATCGCCGTCACCAGCAGCGCGAGATCGCGCGCGGTGGTGTACTGGTCCGGCGAAAACAGCCCGTTCGGATTGACGAAATGGGTTCCCGTCATGCCGAGGCGCGCCGCCTCCGCGTTCATGCGGTCGGCGAAGGCCGCCTGCGACCCGCCGATATTCTCGCCGACGGCCATGGCGATGTCGTTGGCCGATTTGACCAGCATCATCTTCAACGCATTGTCGAGCCGCATCACCGAGCCCGGCTTGAAGCCCATCTTGCTGGGCGGCTCGCCGGCGGAATGTTTCGTCACCTTGATCGGCGAATCGAGCTGAACCTCGCCGGCGGCGATCGCCCGAAACGTCACATAGGCCGTCATCAGCTTGCTCAGCGACGCCGGATACCAGCGCTTGAAGGCGTCCTGGTGCTCGAGGATCTTGCCGCTCTGCAGGTCGAAAAGGATCACCGGGTTGGCGCGCGCGACGCCCGCCAGCATCGGCAAAGCCAGCGCGCCGGCCAGCAATAGTTTGAGGAAATGCCCGTGCCGCATCATGGAATCCGAAATCGCCTCTTGCCGTAGTCGCCCCTGGCTCCGTAAGATTTCGTTACGCGATCGCCAGCATGGTGCGGCCCGGCCCTCGATTCCCCAGGCTGCATTGTTGCGGTGCTATTTACCCTATGTGACGTCAACATGGCAAAGCGCCTGGCAATCACAATTACAATGCAGCAGGCTGGAACTGGCTGCTTCAACGATGAAATGGGACAATCATGCCGATTTTGAACCGCGCCGCCGAGATGCAAGACGAGGTCGCCGGCTGGCGCCGCCATCTGCACCAGACGCCGGAACTGAATTTCGACGTTTTCCAGACCGCCGCCTTCGTCACCGGAAAGCTGAAGGAATTCGGTTGCGACGAGGTGGTGACGGGCCTCGGCAAGACCGGCGTCGTCGGCATCATCCGCGGTCGCAACGGCGACGGCACGACGATCGGGCTGCGCGCCGACATGGACGCGCTGCCGATCAACGAGATCACCGGCAAGCCCTATGCCTCGACCGTTCCCGGCAAGATGCATGCCTGCGGCCATGACGGCCATACGGCGATGCTCCTGGGGGCCGCCAAATATCTCTCCGAAACCCGCAATTTCACCGGTTCTGTCGCGGTCATCTTCCAGCCGGCCGAGGAGGGCGGCGGCGGCGGCAACGAAATGGTCAAGGACGGTATGATGGAACGCTTCGGCATCTCAAAAGTGTTCGGCATGCACAACATGCCGGGCCTGCCGGTCGGCCAGTTCGCCATCAGGCCGGGCCCGATCATGGCGGCGACCGCCGAATTCACCATCACCGTCAAGGGCCGGGGCGGCCACGCGGCGATGCCGCACGGCACCATCGATCCGATCGTCATCACCAGCCAACTTGTCGGCGCGATGCAGACGATAGCCTCGCGCAGCACCGACCCGGTCGAGTCGGTGGTTGTGTCGGTGACGAAATTCCATGCCGGCGACGCCTACAACGTCATCCCCGAAGGCGCCGAGATCGCAGGCACGGTGCGCTCGTTGAAGAAGGAAGTGGCCAAGAAGGCCGAGGAGCGCATCCGCGCCCTTTGCGACGGGTTGGCCGCCGCCTTTGGCGCCACCATCACCTTCGACTACGAGCCCAACTATCCCGTCACCTTCAACCACCCCGAAGAGACGGTCTTTGCCGCCGACGTCGCCGCCGATATCGCCGGCAATTCGCAGGTGCACCGCGCCATCCAGCCGGTGATGGGCGGCGAGGATTTCTCCTACATGCTGGAAGCGAGGCCGGGCGCCTTCATCTTCATCGGCAACGGCGACACGGCCGGCCTGCACCACCCGGCCTACGACTTCAACGACGAGGTCATCCCGCACGGCATGAGCTATTGGGTGAAACTGGCGGAGACGGCGCTGGCCGCCTGAGGCTGGTTCCGGCAGGGAGCGAATCCTCGGGCACGGCGAGGCCGTTGCCCGGGCATGGCGCAGGGACCGGGGCAAGAGTTGTGAGCCCTGCGCGACGGCGCCCCGATTTGCATTCACTACGCCTCTTGGCGAACCGGTCCGAAGCGGCTATGTGTCGGGCCGCGTGGTCCCGTAGCTCAGTAGGATAGAGCGGCAGATTCCTAATCTGTAGGTCACAGGTTCGATTCCTGTCGGGATCACCATAATTTTCAGGCACTTGCCGAGAAATACGCCGCGGCGCGTCAGGCTTCCTGTTTGCTTGTTTGAGCAACCGGCGCGGATCGCGCGTATCCGTCGTTGGCCGCAACCGCAGCCTCCGGCCCATACTGATTGTGCAAATGAACCGGCCTGGCTTTTCGGCGGTGCAGCATGTTCACGCCTTCGACCGCCATCGAGAAAATCATCGCCGAATAGATGTAACCCTTGGGGACATGGACGCCAAAGGCATCCGCGACCAACGTCATGCCGATCATGATGAGGAAGCCGAGTGCCAGCATCTTCACTGTGGGATGGGCATCGACGAATTTTCCAACCGGTCCGGCGGCAGCGATCAGGACGGCCATCGACGCGACGACAGCGACGGCCATGACCCAGATCTGGTTGGCCATGCCGACGGCGGTCACGATCGAGTCGATGGAAAACACGAGGTTGATCAGGGCGATCTGCGACACGACGGCTACGAAACCTGCGCGCACGGTAGCGCCGATGTGGCCCTCTTCTCCCTCGAGACTTGCATGTATCTCCTGGGTGGCCTTGTAGATGAGGAACAGACCGCCGCCTGCCAGGATGAGATCCTTCCCGGAAAAGCCGTGCCCGAAGGCCTCGAACAAAGGCTCGGTCAAGCCGATGATCCAGCCGATGAACAGCAGCAGGATCAGTCGTGGAACCAGGGCCAGCGTCATTCCAAGAAACCGCGCCTTTGGCTGCAACTCGGGAGCAAGTTTGCTGACCAGAACCGAGATCACGACCAGGTTGTCGACACTCAGGACGATTTCGAGCGCTGTAAGCGTCAGCAGGCTGAGCCAGATTTGCGGATCGGTTATCATCTTTGCCCTTCCCTCGAGCACCCGGTTGGATTTGCTTTTGGCTTGATCTTGTCGCGCTGCTGGTGACGACGATGAGGAGCGCCGGCCGGCTGGCGCGGAACGGCAAACCGCACCTGAAGTTCGTTTTCAGATGCGGTTTGCCGGCCGCCTGGATGGCGGTGCTGCGGTTTACTCTGCCGCTGCGGCGACAGGCTGGGCGTCGGGCAACAGAGAGACGGGTTCACTCCGCCCCTCGAGGTCGTCCAGCAGCGCCATCCACAGCGAGATGCACCGCCCGACCATGACGACAAGGAAGGGTGCTGCCGCGATGATCGACGCGGTCTGCAGGCCCTCCAGGCCTCCCATCACCAGCAGCACACAGGCCGACGCTCCCGCAAGGACGCCCCACAGGACGACGACGATGCGCGCGGGCTCGAGCGTGCCGCGTGACGACAGCATGCCCATCACGATCGAGGCGGCATCGGCTCCCGAGATGAAGAAGATCGCCACAAGGAAGATCGCGACGAACGAGGTGATCGCTGTTCCCGGATATTGCTCGAGCAGGGCAAACAGCGAGATGGCGGCGCCCTTGGTGTTGACCGCCTCGACAAGTCCGCCGACCCCCATCAGTTCGGAGTGCAGCGCGGTGCCGCCCATGATGGTGAACCAGAGAAAGGTCACGCCGCTCGGGATGAGCAGAACGCCGATGACGAATTCGCGGATCGTCCGCCCCCTGGAGATGCGGGCTATGAAAACGCCGACGAAAGGCGCCCAGGAAACCCACCACGCCCAGTAGAAGATGGTCCAGCTGCTCAGCCATTTGCCGTCGCTGAAGGCGGCGGTGCGGAACGACATCGTGACGAGGTTGGTCAGGTATTCGCCGAGCGCTTCGGTGAAGGTGTTGAGGATGAAGACGGTCGGTCCGACGACGGCCAGGAAGAGCAGCAAGGCGGCGGCGACAACCATGTTCATGTTGCTCAGGAACTGGACGCCCTTGCCGACACCGGACACTGCCGAAAGGATGAACAGCACCGACAGCACGGCGATGATCGCAAGCGCAATGCCTGTCCCCTCGCCGGTTCCCCAGAGAAAATTCAGACCGCTGTTGATCTGCTGTGCGCCGAGGCCGAGCGATGTCGCCGTGCCGAACAGCGTGGCGATGAGGGCCAGAATATCGATCGTCTTGCCGATCGGCCCGTTGACGGCACCGCCGAGCAAGGGGGTGAATGCACTCGATATCAGGATGGGCAGGCCCTTGCGGTAGGTGAAGTAGGCGATCGCCAGACCGACAATGGCGTAGATCGCCCAAGGGTGCAGCGCCCAATGAAAATAGGCATATTCC
>NZ_RZOS01000199.1:0-9981 GCF_004022605.1 Mesorhizobium sp. M4B.F.Ca.ET.089.01.1.1 | reverse complement strand
GCTTTCAGGCTGCGCTCGGCACCAAGCGGCGGCTGCGGCCGAAGGCCAGCATGGCGCCCGCCGCCGCCACCAGCGCCATGCCGGCGAGGATGGCGATGTCGTGCACGGTCGGCTTGAGCACCATGTCGGCGATGACCACCAGCATCACCGAATAGTCGAAGCGGGCGGCGCTTATGATGCGCTGGCCGACGGCAAGGACGGCCGGCGTAACGCCATCCTTTGCGATCATGTCGGCCATGCGGTCGGCGCTCGGCTTGAACACGAACATGCCGATCGAGAATGTCGTGGCGTAACCGGCAAGGCCGATCAGGATCCAAAGGTCGGAAAAACCGACCCAGAACGCGCACATGATGAGGCCGAACAGCAGCGTCAGCATCGACATCGGCGCGAAGTAGCGGTTGCCCAACTGCCCGGTGGCGCGCATCGCCTGCAGCTTGCCCTCGACGTTGCCGGCGCGCTCGGCAAGCAGGCCAAGCAGGAACAGCGCGAAGCCGCCGCCGACCCACAGAGTGGCCGAGACGACGTGGAGAAATTTGACGATTGAATACCAGTCCATAGTTTTGCCCCCCGAGGTTCTGGTAATTGCGATGGAGCTGATTTGCTCCACCCGGTTCAGAGGAGCGGGCGTTTAGCGCGGCCCGTGTTTCGGAACGATGTCGCGGCGGCGGCCGGCGTGTTTCGTGGTGCCGGGAACGCCGGGTTTTTGCACCGCGCGCAGTTGAGGACGATTGTGCTGTTACGGCACAGAAGCCGGGTGGCCGGTAAAAAAATCTCGCCGTCGTTAAGGCTTCATTAAGCTTTACGGGCGTTTACTATGCGCATCCAGTGATCTGGATTCTTACCGAGTGGTTGGAGCCACTTTGTTTGACGCCTCCCTGTTAAACTCCTGAGAGCCGCCTTATCCGCGGCTCTTTTTTTGCCCGCAAAGCGGCGCAGTCCGGTCAGGCGTTCGGCGTTAACCGTTTGTTAAACATGTGCTTGCCTTCACCTGCGCCGAAGCGCATTTTCAAGCTCAGTCGTTTAAGGGTGCAGGGCGTTACGGCAAGAGTGCCGATTCGGCTTGCGGCAGTGCAGGGGCGTATCGATGAACGAGCCTTCCAAGGGAAGCGCGAAAACCATCAAATTGGCGGAGCGCCGGGTTTTCTCCCAATCCTTCAAGCCGCTCTATCAGGAGGGCATGGGCCTCGTCGAACAGGCCGCCGAATATCTCGACGGCAAGGGCCGGGCCGAAGCCAAGAAACTGTCACGTACGGCGGCGACGCTCTACGCGGCCGAATCGATGCGGCTGACCACCAGGCTGATGCAGGTCGCTTCCTGGCTGCTTCTGCAGCGCGCGGCGAATTCCGGCGAAATGACCCGCGACCAGGTCGCCTCGGAAAAGTCCAAGGTGCGTCTCGACACCGCTTCCGCGCATGACGAGGCGCTCGGCTGGAGCGAACTGCCGAAGGATTTTCTCGACCTCGTCACCCGCTCGCTGCGCCTGCAGGCGCTGGTGCGCCGCATGGACGAGGAAATCTATGGCAACGCACTGGCCGACACGCCCGCTTTGACCCGCCGCGTCAATCCGGTCTCCGACCAGATCAGCCTGCTGAACACCGCCTTTGCCCGCGGCTGATACGGCAGTTTGACAATTCGCTCTGATGGCCATCTAGCGCCGTTTTCTGCGCTTTCCTACAGCGCCGCGCGTCCTTTCGGACGCGCAAAGGACGCTGTAGCATTTCTTGATCTTGCGCATGATCCTTTCCGAAAATGGGCTCGATTTTCGGGGTCATGCGCGTTGCTCACCTACTTGAGTACGCTCCGCTCCGGTTCTCGAAAACGACGTTATCTATCATGCCTCTTCAGACCGAATTTTGAAGCTGCCTGGGTCCCCGTATAGGTCGTTTCTGGTTTGTTCACATTTTGCTGGCATCGCCCTGCTTCGGAGGTAGACTTCGCGCATGGGGGAAACGATTCGCATCATCGGCATCGATCCGGGGCTGAGGCGCACCGGCTGGGGCATCGTCGAGAGCCTCGGCAATTCGTTGCGCTTCGTCGGCTCCGGCACGGTGCGCTCCGACGACAAGGCGGCGCTGGCGACCAGGCTCTGCCAGCTGCATGACGGGCTGGCCGAGGTGCTGCATCAGGCCATGCCGCACGAGGCTGCGGTCGAGCAGACCTTCGTCAACAAGGATGCGACAGCGACGCTCAAGCTCGGCCAGGCGCGCGGCATCGCCATGCTGGTGCCGGCGCGCGCCGGGCTTGTGGTCGCCGAATATGCGCCCAACGCCGTCAAGAAGGCGGTGATCGGTGTCGGCCACGGCGACAAGAAGCAGATCCATATGATGGTCAAGGTGCTGATGCCGAAGGCGGTGTTCGAGACCGATGACGCGGCGGATGCGCTGGCGATCGCCATCTGCCATGCGCATCACCGGCAAAGCGCCGCCTACCGGATGGCCGCGCTGGCCGGGTAGTTTGTTCTTGACTTGTTCTCGCAGTTGGAATATTTCTTACCGGTAAGAACCGGAGACTCCAATGCGTGTGACCAGCAAGGGCCAGGTGACCATTCCGCGCGACTTGCGCGACACTTTCGGCATTGATGCGAATAGCGAAGTCATCTTCGGCATTGAAGGCGGCAAGATCACCATCACACCCCGACATGACAAGGGACGGCAGGCAGATCGTGAAAGACTCGATCGGTTTCTCGCCGCGCTTGACCGGCTGGAGGGTAGCGGCGACCAGACGATGAACGCCGACGACGTCATGGCCTTGACGCGGGATCGCTGATCTTGGCGACGCTTGTCGACACCAATGTTCTTATCGATGTCGCCGTTCGCGATCCTCTCTGGTTGAAATGGTCGCGGCCGAAAATAGAAACTGCACGCAGGCGAGGCAGCCTGGTCATCAATCAGATCATCTACGCTGAGTTTTCGATCCGCTACGACACGATCGATGATGTCGACAATGTGTTGCCCGAGGATGAGTACCGACGTGAGGGATTGCCGTTCGAAGCTGCCTTCGCGGCGTCGAGAGCATTCTCGATCTATCGTCGGCAAGGGGGACCGCGAGAGAAGGTCATGCCCGATTTTTTGATCGGGGCGCATGCCGCCATCCGGGGTTATCCCATTCTTACTCGCGATCCGGCAGGCTTCAGGAAATACTTTCCGGATGTCGAGCTGATCGCTCCTGACACCCACCCCTAAGAAAGTTCCCGGACATGATCGGCAAGCTGAAGGGCACGCTGGACGAGGTCGACGAGGACTTCTGTGTCGTCGACGTGCATGGCGTCGGCTATGTCGCCCATTGCTCGGCGCGCACGCTGGCCTCGCTGCCGGCGCCCGGCGAGGCGGTGGTGCTGTTTATCGAGACCTATGTGCGCGAGGACATGATACGGCTCTACGGCTTCCAGTCGGCACTGGAGCGCGAATGGTTTCGGCTCTTGATGAACAACGTGCAGGGCGTCGGCGCCAAGGTGGCGCTGGCCATCCTCTCGACGCTGGCGCCGGCCGACCTCGCCAATGCGATCGCCTTGCGCGACATCGCCATGGTGTCGCGCGCGCCGGGCGTCGGCAAGAAGGTGGCCGAGCGCATCGTCACCGAATTGAAGGCCAAGGCGCCGGCATATGCGGGCGCTGCCTCCGGCACGATCGGGCTGAAGCAGGAACTCGGCGAGGGCGTGGCGCCGGCGCCGATCACCGACGCCGTCTCGGCGCTGGTCAATCTCGGCTATTCGCGCGACATCGCCGCCAACGCGGTGTCGGCGGCGCTGAAGTCGGCCGGCGAGGGCGCCGACGCCTCGAAGTTGATCCGCTTCGGCCTGAAGGAACTGGCGCGGTGAGGGGCTGCTTGTTCTGGTCCCTGCCGTATGCAAGGAAAGCGGCATGAACCTTTCGCCCCGCCTCATTGCCCCCGACAAGCGCGGCGAGGATGCCGACCAGACCTTGCGGCCGCAATCGCTTGACGAGTTCGTCGGCCAGGCGGCGGTCAGGGCCAATCTCAAGGTCTTCGTCGACGCCGCCAAGGGTCGAGGCGAGGCGCTCGACCATGTGCTGTTCGTCGGCCCGCCCGGCCTCGGCAAGACGACGCTGGCGCAGATCATGGCGCGCGAGCTCGGCGTCAATTTCCGCTCGACCTCCGGACCGGTCATCGCCAAGGCCGGCGATTTGGCCGCGCTGCTCACCAATCTCGAAGACCGCGACGTGCTGTTCATCGACGAGATCCACCGCCTCAATCCGGCGGTGGAGGAAATCCTCTATCCGGCGATGGAGGATTTCCAGCTCGACCTGATCATCGGCGAGGGGCCGGCGGCGCGCTCGGTCAAGATCGATCTCGCCCGCTTCACGCTGGTTGCCGCCACCACGCGGCTTGGGCTGTTGACCAATCCGCTGCGCGACCGTTTCGGCATTCCGGTGCGGCTCAATTTCTACACGGTCGAGGAGCTGGAGCAGATCGTGCGCCGCGGCGCCCGCATCCTGTCGATGCCGCTCGGCGACGACGGCGCGCTGGAGATCGCCAGGCGGGCGCGCGGCACGCCACGCATCGCCGGCCGGCTGCTGCGTCGCGTGCGTGACTTCGCGTCGGTCGCCGGCGATGGCCATGTCGACCGGCGGATCGCCGACGAGGCGCTGACCAGGCTTGAGGTCGACGGGCTCGGCCTCGACGCGCTCGACCGGCGCTATCTGTCGATGATCGCCCGCAATTTCGGCGGCGGGCCGGTCGGCATCGAGACCATCGCGGCGGGGCTGTCGGAGCCGCGCGACGCCATCGAGGACATCATCGAGCCTTATCTGATCCAGCAGGGCTTCATCCAGCGCACGCCGCGCGGCCGTGTGCTGACGGCCAATGCCTGGCGCCATCTCGGCCTCGAGGCGCCAAAGGATCTGGCGCAGCAGCAGATCAGCCTGTTCCAGGAGGAGTAACGGAGATTTGTTCCCTAGTTGTTTGGGGAACGGCTCGTCTGCGCAAAATCTGCTCGCCGCGGCCAAGCTGAAGGCACAATTGCCGCCTCTAGCTTGATGCAATCGCCATACCAAGGGCCGGGGCGGAGCAATGATCACCAGACGTGGCTTCCTGCGCCTCATCGGCGGCTCGTTCCTGTCGATGGTGTCGCTCAGCGCCTATGCGGTCGGCATCGAGCCGATGCTGTTGACGCATGTGAAGCGCTATTTTCTGACGCCGCCGCATTGGCCGGCGGACCTCAAGCTGCGCGTCGTTGTGTTGGCCGATATCCATGCCTGCCGGCCGTGGATGACGCCCGAGCGGATCGCTTCGCTGGCCGAAGAGGCAAACGAGCTCAAACCGGATGTGATCGTCATGCTTGGTGATTTTCCGGCCGGGACCCGCCTGGTGTCGGATTGGGTGGACGCGTCGGAATGGGCTCCTGCCTTATCCGGGCTGAAGGCGCCGCTCGGTGTCTGGTCGATCCTTGGCAATCACGATTGGTGGGAGGATCGCGCCGCGCAAGCGGCTGGGGCAGGGCCTACGATCTCGCGCAAGGCGCTGGAGCGCGTCGGCATCCCGGTGTTGGAGAACGATGTCGTACGCCTGGAAAAAGACGGGCACGGCTTCTGGCTCGCCGGACTTGCGGATCAACTGGCACTGCGCCCCGGCCGGGCCTGGGGCCGGACCGATTTCAAGGGCCTGGACGATCTCGACGGCACGCTGGCCAAGGTGAGCGACAACGCTCCCATCATCCTGCTCGCGCATGAACCCGACATCTTCCCTAAAGTGCCGTGGCGGGTTTCGCTGACGCTCTCCGGCCACACCCATGGCGGGCAGGTCAGGCTGTTCGGCTATTCGCCGGTCGTGCCTTCCGCCTACGGCAATCGCTTCGCCTATGGCCATGTCGTCGAAAACGACCGCAACCTGATCGTCTCCGGCGGGCTCGGCTTCAGCATCATGCCGGTGCGCTTCGGCATGCGCCCGGAGATCCTGCAAATCGATCTCGGCTAGGACGCGCTGCTGCTCAACCGGCCCTCGTCAGGGCAGCGAGCGGATCGCATCCATCACGGCGGGTTCCGCCTTGTCGCCATTGAAGGCGTCGACGATGCCGAAGGCGCCGCCATAGCCCCATACCGACCAGGAGAAGCCGTGCGCCTCGGCGCGCGCGATCATCTGCCTGACATAGGCGGCGCGGTATTCGGCGGGCATCACATAGCCGTTGCCATATTCCTGGCGGATCATGCCGAACTCGCCGAGCGTGATGTTTTCCGGTCTTATCCCGTTGGCCTTCGCCCATGCTTCGACGGTCTTGAACGGCGCGTCCATGATGGCGAGCAGCTTGTCGTCCGTATCCATGCTGGCGACCTGCTCGTCGAGATAGGCAAGCATGCCGCTTCGCCGCGTCCATGGCGCCTCGGCCCTGATGCGGGCGCGGATCGTGTCCAGCGCCACGTCGAGCTGCGTCTGCGGTACGGCCGTCAGCGGAAAGGGCAGGCCGGTGACATAGCGGATGAAGTCGCCGGCCCAGGTCGCGCCCTGATGGGTGAGCAGGAACGGATCGTAGGAATGGAAGGTCCAGATGATGTTGTCGTCGGCGATCAGCTTCGGGTCGATCCTGGCCAGTGACGCGGCGTTGGAATAGCAGGCGCCGGTGAGGATCAGCGTCAGCCTGGTGGCCGAGGAGCGCGCCGCCGCGAACAGCTTCTTCTGGCGCTCCGGCCACAGATTTGTGCCGTCGCCGTCGCAGTCGACGATCGGCTCGTTCATCGGCTCGAAAGCGACCTGGCCCGGATCCTCGTTTGACAGCGTGCGCGCCATCTTGCGCACCACATCGACATAGGCGTCGAAGGTCCCGGGGTCGTCCATCACCTGCCCCATGCCGGTCTTGCGGTTGCCGCCGGCCGGGATCAGATGCATGTCGACGATCACCTTCAGCCCGGCGCGGTTGATCATGCGCGCGGAGTCCAGCACGCTGGCGTAGAGGTCGTCGCGCAGCGCAAGCGTCTCGTCGGACAGGAAGGGCGAGGGGTCGACCGGCATGCGCAGGAAATCGAAGCCGGCATCCTTCAGCGCCTTGAGGTCATCCTCCTTGAGGAACTTTCGCCATTCCGGATAGGGCAGGATGGCGGTCGGGTCGTTCCATTTCTCCTCGCCGGTCCAGGTCGTCCACTGGTCGAGATTGAGGCCGCGTTTCATCGAGAACGTCGCGGCAGGGGCCGGCAATGCCAAAGCCCCAAACGCCAGCAGTGCCGCCATCAAGGTCTTGATCATCGCGCCCAACAGTGCCATCCGGTTCCAGCGCCGCAACACCTGCCTGCTCGGGCCAGAAAAGGAAAGCGCGATGGACGATCATGGTGAATCGGCGGCGCTCGGCGCGGGCCTTTCCGGCGCGCTGACGGAATTCGGCCATCGGCTGATGGCGCGGGTCTACTATGCCGACACCGATTTCTCAGGCGTCGTCTATCACGCCCGCTATCTCGAATTCTTCGAGCGCGGCCGCTCCGATTATCTGAGGCTCGCCGGCGTCCATCACACCGAGCTTGCCGATGGCAAGCATGGCGAGCGCATCGTCTGGGTGGTCAGGCGCATGGAGATAGACTTCAAAAGTCCCGCCCGCATGGACGACATCCTGACCATCGAGACGCGTACGCAGGATATTTCCGGCGCCCGCATCTACATGGCGCAGCAGCTCAAGCGCGGCGACGAGGTGCTGGTCGAGGCCAAGGTCGAAGCGGCGATCATCGGCGAGAATGGCCGCCCAAGGCGTTTTCCGAGGGAATGGGTCGCGGCTTTCATGCCAAGAGCAGACGGCTGATATCTCTGGTCAGGGCGATCTGGCGGTCACCATCCGCGCCATGACGGGGGCGCGGCAATGCGCCGCGCTTCATATCATAACCCATCCTTAACCATAACGGTTCATGAAGAGATTGGTGAAGATTGGCGGAATCCGAACGCCTTCCTTTCACCAATATTTGCCCCGAAAAGGCCGCGAAACGGTGCATTCGGGGTGATCCCGCAAGCTTCAAGCTCGCGCGAACGGACCACAAGGGATGCCCATGGGCCCAGCCGCCAGCGACGCCCGGAAAATCTAAGGACGTAACCATGGAAAACATCGCACTCGCCGAACCGGGCGCGCATTTATCGATCTGGGCGCTGTTCATGCAGGCCAGCTGGGTCGTCAAGCTGGTCATGATCGGCCTGCTCTGCGCCTCGATCTGGACCTGGGCGATCATCGTCGACAAGCTCGTCGCCTATGGCCGCATGCGGCTGGCGCTGAACCGCTTCGAGCAGGTGTTCTGGTCGGGACAGTCGCTGGAAGAGCTCTATCGCACGCTCGCCGACCGCAAGACCACCGGCATGGGCGCGATCTTCGTCGCCGCCATGCGCGAATGGAAGAAGAGCTTCGAGAAGGGCGCCAAGTCGCCGCTTGGCCTGCAGACCCGCATCGACAAGGCGATGGACCTGGCGCTGACGCGCGAGATGGAGCGGCTGGAGGGACGGCTCGGCTTCCTCGCCACCACCGGTTCGGCCGCGCCCTTCATCGGCCTGTTCGGCACCGTCATCGGTATCATGACCTCGTTCCAGGCCATCGCCGCTTCGAAGAATACCAGCCTGTCGGTGGTCGCACCCGGCATCGCCGAGGCGCTGCTCGCCACCGCCATCGGCCTGCTCGCGGCCATCCCGGCCGTCATCGCCTACAACAAGCTGTCATCCGACGCGAACAAGATCGCCGTGCGCATGGAAGGGTTCTCCGACGAGTTCTCCGCCATACTCTCGCGGCAAATCGATGAAAAAGTCGCGCAGAAGGCCTGAGGTACGATCATGGGTATGTCCGTAGGCATGGCGGGACGCGGCGGGCGCGGCCACAGGCGGCGCGGCCGCCATCACGGCCTGATGTCGGAAATCAACGTCACGCCGATGGTCGACGTGATGCTGGTGCTGCTGATCATCTTCATGGTCGCGGCGCCGCTCTTGACGGTCGGCGTGCCGATCGACCTGCCGGATACGCAGGCCAAGGCGATGAACGTCGACACCCAGCCGATCACCGTCTCGATCAACGCCTCCGGCCAGATCTATCTGCAGGAAACCGAAATCCCGATCGAGGAACTGGTGGCCAAGCTGCAGGCGATCTCCAAGACCGGCTATGACGAGCGCATCTTCATCCGTGGCGACAAGCTGACGGACTACGGCACCGCCATGAAGGTGATGGCCCGCATTTCGGCGGCCGGATACAAGAACATCGGTCTGGTTTCGCTGCAGGAACAGGATCAGTAGAAGCAAGATGAGGACGGGACTCACCACATCGGTGATCTTGCATACGGTAGTGTTGGCCTTCGGGCTGTTCACGCTGTCGTCGCCGCCTGCCATGCCCGCGTCCGATGTCGAGTCGGTGGCGGTCGACATCGTGCCGATGGAGGCCATCGCGCAGACGCTGCAAGGCGACAAGAAAGCGGTGATGCATGACAAGCCGGCGCCGACGCCGACCAAGCGCCCGGACATTGTTCCCGATGCGCAGAAGGTCGGTGAAAACAGCGTCGACACCGACAAGCCGATCACGGACGAGGCCAAGCCGAAGCCGGTCGACCTGACGTCGGCGCCGCCGCCGGCGCCGACGCCGACCGAAAAGCCGAAGCCCGAAGACGCGCCGAAGCCGAAGGAAGCGCCGAAGCCGACGCCGGCGACGGAAGTGGCGCCGGTGCCGCAGCCAAAGGAAGAGGTCAAGCCCGAGCCGGTCAAGCAGGTGGAACCGAAGCCGACGCCGGCCAAGGAGCCGACACCAGCGCCGCAGCCGGACAAGACCGCGGCCATCCAGCCGAAGGAAGAGGTCAAGCCGGACGCCGTCGCCGAGGCCATTGCCCAGGAGCCGCCGACCGAAGAGGCCAAGCTTCCGGACTCCGCGCCCGCGCCCGAGGCGCGGCCGAAGCCGCAGCCGGCCCAGGCCGAGAGCGCCAAGGCGCCGGACCGCAAGGACGCCGACAAGCCGGTCAAGGAAGCGTCGTCGAAGCCGAAGTCGGAAGACAAGCAGTTCAACGCCGACGAGATAACGGCGCTGCTCGACAA
>NZ_RZOS01000198.1:0-10013 GCF_004022605.1 Mesorhizobium sp. M4B.F.Ca.ET.089.01.1.1 | reverse complement strand
CCCGACATCGTTGCAGCCGAACCGCCGCCGGCGACCGCGCCGCGCAGCCGTTCCCTGCTCGCCCGCCTGTTCTTCGGTGCCGTGGGCGTGCTGGTTTCGCTGGCGGTCGGCCTATGGACGGACCAGCTCATCCGCGACCTGTTCGAACGCGCCGAATGGCTGGGCTGGCTGGCCGCCGGCATGGCGGCGATCGCGGTGCTGGCGCTGGTAGCCATCCTGGTGCGCGAATTCCTGGCGATTGCCCGCCTGGCCGAGGTCGAAAAACTGCAGCGGCGGGCGCTCGACGCGGTCGCCCGCGACGACCCGAAGGCGGCGCGGTCCGTTGTCGACGAGCTTTCAGCCTTCGTCGCCGCCAAGCCGGAGACCGCGGCCGGCAGGCGCGCGCTCGCCGAACTGCGCGGCGAGATCATCGACGGTGGCAATCTGGTGCGGCTCGCCGAGGCCGAGATCCTCGGCCCGCTCGATGCCCGCGCCAGGGCGATGATCCTCGAAGCGGCAAAGCGCGTGTCGCTGGTGACCGCGGTCAGCCCGCGCGCCCTCGTCGATGTCGCCTACGTGGTGTTCGAGGCCGGGCGACTCATCCGCCGCCTGTCGGAGCTCTATGGCGGCCGGCCGGGCACGCTTGGCTTCTTCCGGCTGGCGCGCAGCGTTCTTGCGCATCTGGCGGTGACCGGCTCGATCGCCGTCGGCGACAGTTTCGTGCAGCAGATCGTCGGCCATGGGCTTGCCGCGAGGCTTTCGGCGAAGCTTGGCGAGGGCGTCGTCAACGGCATGATGACGGCACGAATCGGCATAGCGGCGATGGAAACGGCGCGGCCCCTGCCCTTTATCGCCGCCAGGCGGCCTGGACTGAGCGATTTCCTCTCCGCGCTGACATCGTTCGCGGCCAGGAAAGATGGCGAAACTTCGGCCCCCGGCAAGTAATCGGCGCCGCCAAGTGACGAAGCATTAACCAATCTTGTTCATGGTCTGACACGTCTAGCAAACAGCGTTCTTGCTGCCGGGTGTCGTCTATGAAAAGTGTAAATCTGTACAGCGTCCTGCCTCTTGCGGTCGCGGTTGTGGCACCTTTGGCCCTTGCCGGAAAAGCGCTTGGAGCCGAACCCGACAAGCAGTTCTTCCGGTCGGTCGAGGGCAAGTGGGTCGGTCCGGGCGAAATCGTCGCCGGCAAGTATAAGGGCACGAAATTCACCTGCAATTTCAATGGTACGACGCCCGACGGCAAGACAGGCATGACGCTCGACGGCGATTGCCGCGTCGGCGTGTTCACGCAGAAGATGTCCGCTACCGTCGAACGCAAGGGTCGCGACTACAAGGGCAACTTCATGGGTGGATCGTCCGGAAACGGGCTCGACATCATCGGCGGCAATGTCGTCGACGCCCAGAAGGTCGTCTTCACCATCAACCGCAATCAATTGAACGGCGTCATGCAGGCGCGCATCCCCGACGACAATTCGATGACGGTGACGGTCGCCGTGCGCGTGAACAAACAGCTGGTGCCGGTGATCGGCATGAGCCTGAAGCGGGTAGACACCGTCGAAGTCGGCTCGATCGCGCCGAACTGAGATCCACTACTCCGCAAGAAAAAAGGCGGCGGCCCCAGGCCACCGCCTCGATCGTTTTCGATTTGGACGCTCAGCCCTTGATGGCGGCCGTCACTTCGTCATAGGCCTTGCAGGCCTCGGCCAAGGTCGAGGCGTCCTTGTACTTGTCCGTCACAGCCTGGACCTTGGCCGACAGGTCGGCTGCCTTGGACGGATCCTTGGTGATGGCTTCCTGCAGCGCGGCAGTCATGTCCTGCGCCTTCTTGGTCGCCATTTCGGCGGTGCACTCAGGCGCCTTCGAGCAGGCCGAACCGGCAAGCGCCGCAACACCCACGGCGACGAGCAAAAACTTCTTCATGTCAGTCATCTCCTCAAAAAAGGCAGCGGTGGTCGCTACCTCCCAATGGCCGAAGCCGAGCGTCCCTTAGCCGTCGATTGTGGCAACACGCAACGCGTGCATCACGTAAACTTGTGTAACGCGGCTGCAACATCGCGGCGGCCCGGAGCCTGGCCGCCACGATGGTCGACGCAGGGTTCAGCTGCGAGGCTGTAGCTGCGCCAGCAGAGCCGTCGATGCGGCAAGGATGGCAGTAAGCGTCAGGGGCGCCGTAGCGCCGTAATTGTCCACGACATAGCCACCGACAACCGCGCCAATGGTGATGGCGACCTGGAAAGAGACGACCATCAGGCTGCCCGCCGCTTCCAGCGCGTCAGGTGCCGCACGCGACAGATTAGTCGGCAGCACCACCGGCCCCATGCCGAACGCCAAGCCCCAAAGCGTAACGAAGCCGAAGGCAGCGCCGATGTGCACACCCCAAAGCACCAATGCTAGCGCCGCAAACGCCATCAACGCAGCGGTGATCACGAGCGCCGTGCGGATATTGGCATCGGCCAAGCGGCCGCCGGCAATGTTTCCGACCACTGCGGCGATGCCAAATCCAAGCAGCGCGAGCGCTATCGGCCCGGTCGCAAGCAGCGTCACGTGTTCGAGGAAGGGGCGCACATAGACTGAGCCGGCGAAATGCCCGGTCATGAGCAAGACAATGGCAAGCATGCCGAGTTGAATGCCACGCCGCCGTGTCAGCCGAAATACGTCGGCAAGGCTATTGCTTGCACTTGCAGGCAAGGTCGGCAGGCTGAGAAACTGCAGCAGCATGGCAACCAGCGCCAGCCCCGCTGTCATCGCCATGGCGCTGCGCCATCCCAGCCAGTCGCTGATCAGCGCTCCCATCGAGGGTGCGGCAATGGTGGCGAGCGAGACGCCAAGAGTGACGATAGCCATGCCTCGACCTGTCGCGTTGGCGCCAACCAGCCTTGCCACGACGGCAACCGAAAGCGCCCAGAACGCGCTGAGCGCGATGCCGAGCCCGGCTCTGCCAAGCAACAGCAGCCAGAAATTGGGCGCCAGCGCCGCAAGAATATTGGAAGCGACCGCCAGGGCCATGAGGCCAATCAGCACCGTCTTGCGGTTCAATCGGCCGATGAGAACATTGCTCAGCATGGCCGTCACGGCGCCGACCGAAGCGGTGGCGGTGACGACCTGTCCGGCCGTTCCCTCGCTGATGCCGAGATCGCGCGCCATCGGCGTCAATAGACCGGCCGGCAGGAATTCGGCGGACACCAGGGCAAAGCTGGTGGCCGCCAGTGAAATGACCGCGAACCAGGTGGCTGCGCCCCACGCGGTTGGCGCATCGGCATCAAGGCCGATCGCTGCGTCTTCAAGCTGTAATGTTGTGTCAGTCACGGAAGAATCTCCAAAAATTGGAGATCTTAGATAGGCAAGTCCGCCCGGATGATATGTACCTTAGAATCCGAAATTCATATCTATTCGTCCGGGATTTGTGCGACGCACAACGCCCGGCGAAACATTGGTGATGCGTTTGAACGCGCGAGCGAAGGATGCCTCGGAATCGTAGCCCAAACGGGTAGCGACTTCGGCAACCGACAAGCCGTTCTGGCCCAGCAATTCGCGGGCAAGCTGCATACGCATGCGGGCGAGATAGTGTGCGGCGCCTTCCCCCAGGACAGCGCTGAAGCGCTCGGCGAAAATCGAGCGCGATTGGCCTGCCACGCTCGCCAAGCTTCCCAGCGTCCAGTTATGGCCGGGGTCGCGGTGCATGGCTGCCAGAGCGCGGCCGATATGCGGGTCGCGGATGGCTGCGAGCCAACCGGTGGTCGACGCGCCGTTGCAATTGACCCAGCAGCGGATGAGCCGGGCCGTTAGCAAGTCCGCCATACGCGACAGGATCGTGGCGCTGCCCATCTGCGGTTGCGCGGCCTCCACCGTCATGGCCGCCAGCAGAGGACCGACGACAGGGTCATTCCCAGCCACGTCGCAACCCTTGATGACAGGCGGCATCAACGTAATCAATGGGTTGAGCGCACAGGAGCCCAAGGCCATGGAGCCGCAGAAAAGAGTGCTCGTCGCGCCCGTTCCCTGCCGAACCACTTCGCAGACATTGCCGCCCAGCTTGATTACCTGGCAACCTTCGAGCGAGCCGCCTTCAACGTCCGGCGCGCTCGCCAGCCGGTGGGCGATGCCTTGCGGCAGCAAGACCAGATCGCCATTGCGCAACTCCTGCCAGCCCTGCGCTTCGGTGTGAATCCAGCATGGACCCTGGCCGACAAAATGAAACCGCAGCAGCTGTTGTTTCGGAAAGTCTATGCTCCACGGATGCCGGAGCTCGCAACGGCCGTAGTTGACGCCACTCAAGCGAAAGTCCTGCAGAACTTCGCTGAGCGCATCCATCGGAATATGCGTCGGCGAAGACGGGCGGGACGAATGGTCAAGCATTTACCAGATATAGATGCCGATCGTCCGACAGGCAAGCGGAGACCATTGTTCCACCAGAGGAATCGCGTCAACGGCACCTGCCCGTCCTGGTAGGTTTCCCACCCTTGCCTCTGGCTCCAACTGCATGCAAGGAGTGCTGCTGAACACAGGGACAAGAGGCATGGCGGCAGAAGCATCGGGCAGCGATCTTATCCAGGTGGTGGCGCTGCTCGCGGCCGGCGTGGTCGCGGTCCCGATCTTCAAGCGCATGGGGCTCGGCTCCATCCTCGGCTATCTCGCCGCAGGCGTCGTCATCGGCCCGTTCGGCCTCGGAATCTTCTCCGAATCGGAAGCCATCCTCCACGTCGCCGAACTCGGTGTCGTCATGTTCCTGTTCATCATCGGACTGGAGATGCAGCCGTCGCGACTCTGGGGCCTGCGCCGCGAGATCTTCGGCCTTGGCGCGCTGCAGGTCGGCGTCTGCGCGGCGCTGCTCACCAGCGTCGGGCTCGCCGGCGGCTTTCCGATCGCGCAGTCCTTCGTCGCCGGCGCCGGCTTCGTCCTGACCTCGACGGCGATCGTCATGCAGTTGCTTGAGGAGCGCGGCGAGATCGCCACGCCCAAGGGCCAGCGAATCGTCTCGATCCTGCTGCTGGAGGACCTGGCGATCGTGCCGTTGCTGGCGCTGATAGCCTTCCTGGCGCCGGGCGGCGCCGAGACCAGCCTGTCGCAGCGGCTGACCGAGGTCGGCATCGGCCTTGCCGCGATCGTTGGCCTGGTGGTGGCGGGGCGTTATCTGCTCAATCCGTTCTTCCGCATCCTGGCCGAGGCCCGCGCCCGCGAGGTGATGACGGCAGCGGCGCTGCTGGTGGTGCTGGGATCGGCGCTCGCCATGCAGCTTTCGGGCCTGTCGATGGCGATGGGCGCGTTCCTCGCCGGCGTGCTGCTTTCCGAATCGACCTTCCGCCATCAGCTCGAGGCCGACATCGAACCGTTCCGCGGCATCCTGCTCGGCCTGTTCTTCCTCGCCGTCGGCATGTCGCTCGACCTGCACGTCGTGGTCGCGAACTGGCGGCTGGTCGCCATCTATGTCGTCGCCTACATGGTGATGAAGGCGCTCGGCATCTACGTCGTCGCCCGCATGCTGAAGACCGGTCATCGCGAGGCGCTGGAACGCGCCGTGTTCATGGCGCAAGGCGGCGAATTCGCCTTCGTGCTCTATTCGGCGGCGGCGGCGGTCGGCATCATCGACGGCCAGGCCAACGCGACGCTGACGGCGATCGTCATCATCTCCATGGTGCTGACGCCGCTCGCCATCATCGCGCTGCGCTATGTGACGCCGCGCGACGAGCAGTCGCTCGACGGCGTCGACGTCGCCGAAGGCCTTTCCGGCAGCGTGCTCATCATCGGCTTCGGCCGCTTCGGCCAGATCGCCTCCCAGCCGCTGCTGCTGCGCGGCATCGATGTCTCGATCATCGACAACGAGGTCGAGATGATCCAGGCGGCGGCCGATTTCGGCTTCAAGGTCTATTACGGCGACGGCACGCGGCTGGATATCCTGCACGCAGCCGGCGCCGGGCGGGCGCGCGCAGTCCTGATCTGCGTCGACAAGCCGGAAGCCGCGGTGCGCATCGCGCAGTTGATCAAGGCCGAATTCCCGCTGGTGACGATCCTGGCCCGTGCCTTCGACCGCGGCACTGCCTTGCAGCTCATCCGCGCCGGCGTCGACTACCAGCTGCGCGAGACCTTCGAATCGGCATTGGTCTTCGGCGGCTCGGCGCTCGAAGCGCTGGGCGTCGACCCGGAAGACGTCGCCGAGGTGATCGAGGATTTCCGCCGTCGCGACACCGCCCGCTTCGAGATGCAACTGGCCGAAGGCGTGCGCGCCGGCCAGCGCTTCCTGAAGGGCAATATCGGCACGCCGATCCCAACGCCGCTGACGCCGCCGCGCCGCACCGGCCAGGCGCTCAACGAGGAGACCGCCGGCGTGCTAAGCAAATCCGAGCCTGCGGAGGAATAGATGGCTGAACTGGACAAACGGGCGCTCACCGTCACCGCATTCTGGCGTGAGGCCGGCGAGGACGCCTGGTTCGAGAAGAACGACGCCTTCGACGCGGATTTCCGATCCCGTTTCCTCGACCTGCACTACGCCGCCGCCCGGCGCGAGTGCGACGACTGGTGCCAACACGCCGACGGTTCGCTGGCGCTGATGGTCCTGCTCGATCAGTTTCCGCGCAACTGCTTTCGCGGCACCGGCCACATGTACGCAACCGATTCGCTGGCGCGCCATTTCGCCGGCAAGGCGATCGCCGCCGGCCATGACCTGGCGCTGGAAGAAGATATTCGCTTCTTCCTCTATCTGCCGTTCGAGCATTCGGAGCTGCTTGTCGACCAGGCGCGGTCGGTGGAGCTCACCTCCACCAGCGCCCAGGCCTACCTGAAATATGCGGTCGAGCACCGCGACATCATCCAGCGCTTCGGCCGCTTCCCGCACCGCAACCGGATGCTCGGCCGCGAGACGACGCCGGAGGAACAGGCCTTCCTCGACGGCGGCGGATTTTCCGGCTGATTTCAGCCGGATTGCAGGCGTCGGTCGGCAGTTCCTAAGCCAGCCACCAATCCCGACCCGACGGCAGGCGCTCGATACCGGACGCATCGACCGCGCCGAGGCGTTCCGACACGCTCTTGCCGCCGATGGCAAGCTCCGGCGCGATCTCGGCCAGGGGCGCGAGCACGAAAGCACGCTCCAGCATGCGCGGATGCGGCACTTCCAGACCGGTCTCGTGGATGATGCGGTCGCCGAACACCAATATGTCGATGTCGATCAGCCGCGGCCCCCAGCGTTCCTCGCGCACCCGCTTCAGCCGACGCTCCGCATCGAGGCAAAGATCGAGCAGTTCGCGCGGCGCAAGCCCGGTCGCGATCGTGGCGGCGGCATTGAGGAAATCGGGCTGGTCGAGCTTGCCCCAGGGCGGCGTGCGGTAGAGCGAGGAGACCGCGACGACGCTGGTCTTGTCGTCGCCATCCAGAAGGCGCAGCGCGGCCGCCATCGACTTGGCGGGATCGCCGAGATTGCCGCCAAGGCTGAGGTAGACCGTGTTATTCGGGCCAGACAACGGTCACCTCGACATGGTCGAGCACGCCTGGCACCGGCGCGTTGGGCTTGCGCACGGTGATCTCGGCCCGCTTGATCTGCGGAAACCGCGCCGTCAGCGCCTTCGCCACTTCCAGTGCGAGCGCCTCGATCAGGAAACGCCGGTGCCCGGTGACGATCTTCTCGATCACCGTGAAGGCGACGCCATAGTTGACGGTGTCCTCGATCGAATCCTCGACGAGCGCCCGGCCCGGCTCGACGGTCAGCGCAGCGTCGACATAAAAACGCTGGCCGAGCGTCTCCTCCTCGTCCAGCACGCCGTGCCGGGCAAAGAAGGCGCAGTTCTTCATGCGGATGACATACATGGCTCAGCGTCCGGACGGGTCGGTTTCACGCGCCAGCATAGCATCGGCCAGCGCCAGCGCATCCACGTTGATTGCGACATCGTGGACGCGAAATAGATGCGCGCCTTTCAATCTCAAAATGACGCTGGTGGCCGCCGTTCCGGCGCCGCGCTCGGCGGCGTCCCGCCCGGTCACGGCGCCGATGAAGCGCTTTCGCGAAGTTCCGGCCATCAATGGGTGGCCCAGCGCCTGAAGCTCGGTAAACCGCGCCATCAGGTCGAGGTTCTCCTCGGCCGTTTCCTTGGCGAAGCCGAAGCCGGGATCAAGCACGATCTGATCGTCGGCGACGCCGCTGGCCCGCGCGATCTCCAGCGACTTGCGGAGAAAGAAAAGCTGGTCGTCGATGACGTCAGGCAGCTTCTGCCTGCCACGTCCCGTGTGCATGATGACGAGGCCGGCGCCGGTTTCGGCGGCGACGCGTGCAATGCCCGGCTCGCGCTGCAGGCCCCAGACATCGTTGACGATATGCGCGCCGGCGGCGACGGCCAGGCGCGCGGTGTCCTCGCGATAGGTGTCGACCGAGATCAGCGCCTCGCCGGAACCGGCGAGCGCCTCGATGACCGGCAGGACACGCGCCTGCTCTTCCTCGCCGGTCACGGCGGAGGCGCCTGGCCTGGTCGACTCGCCACCGACATCGATGACGGCAGCGCCCTCCTCAACCATGCGGCGCGCCTGGGCGAGCGCGGTGTCGCGCGCGGCGAACAGCCCGCCATCGGAAAAACTGTCCGGCGTGACGTTGAGGATGCCGACGACGACTGCCTTGCCGCCAAGGTCGAGATGGCGTCCATGCGCCAGCTGCCATCGCCTCGTCGTCATTGTCCGTCAACCATCTTGTGATCCGCTGGAAATCAAATCCGTTGCGCCGAGAGCGGCCGTAAAGCAAGGTGGCCGAAGAGGCAACATGATGAAACGTTCGCTTACCTGCGCCCTGGTTCTCGCGTTGACCGCCCTGCCCGCCGGCGCGGCCAATCTGGTCAAGACCTACAGCTACTTCGCCATTGGCGGCCGCACGCTGGACGACATCGAGACCCAGCTTTCCAAGCACGGCCCGCAGGTGAAGAGCACCGGCTCGCGGCACCCGGGCGCGACGCAGATGGCGTTCACCACCCGCGTCAGCTATGCGGAAAGCCCGGGTTCCTGCCGGGTCGCCGACGCCATTGTGACTGTAAGGGTCAAGGTGATTCTTCCGGAATGGCGCAGTTCGCGCAAGGCCGATGCCGACGTGAAGCTGTTCTGGAACACGCTGTCGGCCGACATCAAGCGGCACGAGGAACGCCATGTCGAGATCGCCAAGAACCACGCCAGGCAGCTGGAGGACGCGCTGAAGGCGAGCTATCCGCAAAAGACCTGCGCCGAAGTCAAGGCGAGAGCCGTGCAGATCACCGCGGCCGAGCTCGCAAGGCACGACCAGGACCAGGTGCGGTTCGACCGCGTCGAGAGCGTCAACTTCGAAAGCCGCATCCTGCGGCTGCTGCGCTACCGGCTCGAGCGCATCGAGACCGGCCAGCTGCCGCCCGCCTGATTTCGCCGGCACCAGGGCGCCCATGGCGCAAGCCAAATTCGCCGAAGCGTAGTGCCAGGCGGCAAAAACTTTCGAGCCCCCGTCGAAATCGGCCTATATGGAACGACATATGTCAGGTTCGCAAAGGCGGAACCTGAAAGGCACGACAACCAATCGACGCGGCGGCTGCGTCGTCGCACCGGCCGAGCCGGCCGCCTCCCTCAGAGGCGCGCGCAAGCCCACGAGAGAACGAGACCATGGATCAGGCTGTCGACAAGCCGGCGACAATTGCAGCGACGTCGCCGCTGACGGAGAGCGAGAAGAACGCCATCATCGGCGGCGTGCTGTTGTCGATGCTGCTGGCGGCGCTCGACCAGACCATCGTCGCCCCGGCCATGCCGACGATGGCGCGTCTGCTCGGCCATGCCGAATATCTGCCGTGGATTGTCACCGCCTATCTGCTCACCGCAACGGCGATGGCGCCGCTCTATGGCAAGATCTCCGATGTCTATGGCCGCCGGCCAACCCTCTACGCGGCTATCCTGATCTTTCTCGCCGGATCGCTGGTCAGCGCCATCGCGCCCAACATGCTGGTGCTTATCGTCGGACGCGCTATCCAGGGCGCCGGCGGCGGCGGCTTGTTCGCACTGGCCCAGACGGTGATCGGTGACCTCGTGCCGCCGCCGGCGCCCTGGAT
>NZ_RZOS01000197.1:0-10157 GCF_004022605.1 Mesorhizobium sp. M4B.F.Ca.ET.089.01.1.1 | reverse complement strand
ACGGTGGGTTCCGAGAACCGGAGCGGAGCGTACACAAAGTAGGTGAGCACCGGAAGCGCAGGCAGCCGCCGTTTGCAGGCCGGCCTCACCTGAATATCAGCCCACCTCAATCCGGGTCGGGCTTGCTGCCCTTGCGCCTGGACTTCGCCAGGCGCGCCTTCTCTACCGCGGCTTCGGCCTCCGCTTGCTCCTTGTCGGCGAAGTCGGCCTCCATCTTGTCGTCGTCGAGCGGCCATGCCTCGGGCTTCTTCGTCTCGACCACGGCGCGCGGCGTCGACGGGATCTCGATGTGCTCGCTGTTGAACTCATCGAAGATGGCGAAACGGATGTCGTTCTGGACGATGTTGCCGTTGAGGATGTCGGCGAGGAAGACGCGGATCTCGAATTCGAGTGCGGCGGCGCCGAAATTGGCGAACAGCACGAACGGCTCGGGGTTCTTCAGCACCAGCGGATGGCTGCGCGCGATGTCGAGCAAAAGGGCATGCACCCGCTTGACGTCGCTGCCATAGGCGACCCCGACCTTGATATCGACACGGCCGAGCTTGTTGCGATGCGTCCAGTTGCCGACCGCATTGTTGATCAGGTTCGAATTGGGCAGGATCACCGACTGCCGCTGGAACGTCTCGATCTCGGTGGCGCGCACGCTGATCTTCCGGACCGTGCCTGTGGTGTCGCCGGCGACGATCCAGTCACCGACCTTGAACGGCCGCTCGGCGAGCAGGATCAGGCCGGAGACGAAGTTCGACACGACATTCTGCAGGCCGAAACCGATACCGAGCGACAGGGCGCCGGCAACGAGGGCCAGGTTCGACAGGTCGATGCCGGCCGCCGAGACGCCGACGAGGCCGGCAATGGCGACGCCGGCATAGCCGACCGCCAGCCGTATCGAGTTGCGCACGCCGGGATCGACCCTGCCGCGCGCCATCACTGAACCGTCGAGCCAGCCCTGGAACCAGCGCGTCAGGAAATAGCCGATGACGAAGACGACGATGCCGCTGAGGATGCCGGTGAACGAAATCGTCACCGAGCCGATGGTGACGCCCGTCGCCAGCTTATAGGCCCAGGCCTGGATGTCGCCGGGCTGGAACCCCCACATCAAAAGGATCAGCGGCAGGAACACCAGCACGATCATCAGGTTGATGGCGATGCTGACGACCAGGCCGAGCTGGTCGAGCGCGGTCTCGTCATAGCTGGAATTGGTGGTCAGCCAGCGCCCGATCGATGTGTCGGCGAAACCGCCCTCCTCGCCGATCGCCCGCGCCGACAGGAAGCCGATATAGGCGGTGACGAGGACAGTGCCGGTGACCACCACCTGCAGGGAGACGAAGAGCGCAAGGCCGATATAGCCGAGCAGCGCTGCGGCGATGGTGAACAGGCCGAGCGCCACGGCGGTGACGCGAAGCCAGGCCGGCCATGGGCGCCATGTTCCGTCCCTCGCCCGGAATGGCTTCAGCAATGCCATCAGGATCAGGATGACGCCTACGATGATGGTGGCGACGAAGCTTCTGGCAATGGTCAGCGACAGCGGCGAGCCCATCTTGTCGTTGACGACCGCCAGGAAATTGTTGAAGCCGATGACCACAGCCATCGCCGTCGTCAGCCGCACCAGCCAGCGCGCCGGGCCGGTTGCGACCGGGATCAGGCGCCAGTTCGGCAGGCGCGGCTCGAGTGCGGCATTGGTCAGCCGGTTGACGCAGAACACCACCGCGATGACGGCCAGCAGCGCATTGAGGAAGACGCCGATGTCGCCGCGCAGCACATTGTAATAATTGAAGAAAAACACAGTCGAGGCGAGGAACACTGTGAGCGCCGCGGACGGCAGCAGCGTCGACCAGAACGCCACGGAAAGCCGGCTGAGATAGGACGGCTCCTCGATGGACGGGTCGGGTTCGAAGATCCGCCCGAACAGTCGCCGGCCGCCGACCAGCAGCACCGCCGCCAGCCCCAGCGCCATCAGGGCCGCCGCGAGCACGGCCTGGAGCTTGAATTTGAAGGCGAAGCTCAGCCAGGACACCACCGCCTTGTAGAGGCCGGTGAACTGATCGTGAGCATCGGAAAAGGCCTGCGGGCTGAGTGCGTCGGTCAGCTCGTAGCGTTTGGTCAGAACGTTGCGGAAAAGCTCGCTGCGCATGATGCCGATCTTGTCGATCAGCCCGTTGATGCGGATCGACAGGTTCTGCGCGCCGGCGATGACGGCGTTGATCTCGGCCTTTTCGGCGGCAAGCGCGCCGCGCTCGTTGGTGACGATCGCGGGTTCCGGCGGCTGCCCCTGCGCCGGCGGCGGCCCCAGCACCTCGATGCGATTGTTGATATCGGTGAGGCGCGAGCGGAAGGCCAGCGCGCTGTTCAGTGCCGCCCGCGACATATCCTCGAGCTGCAGGCGGATGTCGACGAGCGCGGCGCCGTCCTCGGCATCGTCGGTGACCTTCTTTTCGAGACCATCGGTCTTGGCCGTCAAGTCCTGGACGACCTTCTGCTGGTCGGCGATCAGTTGGGCGGAACCCTGACCGATCGCCTGCGCCATCGCGTCGAACGACGGCTGCGCCGACACGACGAGCATGAAGACCAGGATTAGGCGAAGCAACCGGAAGAGCATGACGTTATTGGCGACTCGCTGCCGAAAGACTTGGAAAAACTCCGTTCTTGATAAAGACCGCCATACCCTGCGGCAAGCCGTCCCCGTCCATAGCCGCCGAACGGACCGGAGTCGGCCAGTCGAAAAGCGATGGCGCAATCTTGGCTTTGCGCCCGCCGCCTGCTCTATAGTCTGCCGCATCGCACAAACCGGACGACATGAAACATGGCGGAATATTCGGCCTTTTCGCTCCTCAAGAACGCGCTCAGCGGAAACCAGGACTGGAAGCCGGCCTGGCGCAAGCCGGACCCGAAGGCATCCTATGACGTGATCGTCATCGGCGGCGGCGGGCACGGCCTGTCGACCGCCTACTACCTTGCCAAGGAGCACGGCATCACCAACGTCGCGGTGCTGGAAAAGGGCTGGCTCGGCTCCGGCAATGTCGGCCGCAACACCACCGCGGTGCGCTCGAACTACCTTTTGCCGTCCAACACGCGCTTCTACGAGCATTCGATGAAGCTGTGGGAGAACCTGTCGCACGATCTGAACTACAATGTCATGTTCTCGCAGCGCGGCTGTCTCAACCTCGCGCATACGCCGGCCCAGTTCGATGACTATGCCAGGCGCGGCAACGCCATGCGCCATCTCGGCGTCGATGCCGAACTGATGACGGTCGACCAGATCAAGCGGCTGGTGCCTGTGCTCGACGTCTCCGGCTCGGCGCGTTTTCCGGTCATCGGCGGACTGATGCAGCGGCGCGCCGGCAGCGCCCGCCACGACGCCGTCGCCTGGGGCTATGCGCGCGGCGCCGACCGCCGCGGCGTCGACATCATCGAGAATTGCGAGGTCACCGGCTTCCTGCGCGACGGCGACCGCATCACCGGCGTGTCGACGACGCGCGGCGAAATCCGCGCCAGGAAGGTTGCGCTCGCCGTCGCCGGCAGCACCGGCCGCGTCATGCAACTGGCCGGCATCGACAAGATGCCGATCGAGAGCCACGTATTGCAGGCCTTCGTGTCGGAATCGCTGAAGCCGATCATCGACACCATCCTGACCTTCGGCATGGGCCACTTCTACATCTCGCAGTCCGACAAGGGTGGCCTGGTCTATGGCGGCGACCTCGACGGCTACAACAGCTATGCCCAGCGCGGCAGCCTGCCGATCGTCGACGAGGTGATGAGCGAGATGCTGGCGCTGTTCCCGGGCCTGGCGCGCGTGCGCATGCTGCGCTCCTGGGGCGGCCTCTGCGACATGACGATGGACGGCTCGCCGATCATCACAACCGGCCCGCTGCCCGGCATGTATCTCAATTGCGGCTGGTGCTACGGCGGCTTCAAGGCGACGCCTGCCTCCGGCCTGTGCTTTGCCTGGACCATCGCCAAGGACGAGCCGCACGAGCTCAACGCGCCCTTCACGCTCGACCGCTTCTATCGCGGCCTCGTCATCGACGACAAAGGCCAGGGCGCGACGCCTAGGCTGCATTAGGGTTTAGATAAATGCTCATCACCTGTCCCTATTGCGGCCCGCGCGACGTCATCGAATTCACCTATCAGGGCGACGGCAACCGCGAGCGCCCGCAACCTGCCTCGCAGGACATCGACGCCTGGAACGCCTATGTCTACGACCGGCTGAACCCGGCCGGCGACCACAATGAGATCTGGCAGCATTCCGGCGGCTGCCGCGCCCATGTCAGGGTCGTGCGCAACACGCTGACGCATGACATCTCCAGCACCGCCTTCGCGCATGGCGGCCACAAATCCGCCGCGCGGCACAGGACGGAGGCGAAGTCGTGAGCCCGCGCCGCACTGAGACCGGCGGTCGCGTCGACCGCCTGCGCACCATCCGCTTCAGCTTCGACGGTGCTTCGTACACAGGCCATGCCGGCGACACGCTGGCCTCGGCGCTGCTCGCCAATGGCGTCACGCTGTTCGGCCGCTCGTTCAAATACCACCGCCCGCGCGGTGTGCTCACCGCCGGCGTCGAGGAGCCGAACGCATTGGTTACGGTGCTGCGCGGCGAGGTCCGCGAGCCGAACATCCCGGCCACCATGGTCGAGATCTATGACGGGCTCACCGCCGTCAGCCAGAACCGCTTCCCCTCGCTCGCCTGGGACGTCAGCGCGGTCAATCAGCTCGGCGGCAAGCTCCTGTCGGCCGGCTTCTACTACAAGACCTTCATGGGGCCGGTGATCGGCCCACTCAAGGGCACGCGTTTCTGGATGTTCTGCGAGCATTTCATCCGCCGCGCCGCCGGCCTCGGCAGGGCCGGCACCGCCGCCGACACGTCGCGTTACGAGCGCATGAACGCCTTCTGCGACGTGCTGGTGGTCGGCTCAGGTCCGGCCGGGCTGATGGCCGCCAAGGCTGCCGCCGACCAGGGCGCGCGGGTCATCCTCACCGAGCTGGAGCCGCGCTTCGGCGGCTCGGCCAACTGGTCCGGCGAGACGATCGACGGCATGCCGGCGGCCGACTGGGCGGCGCGCGCAGCCGGCCAGCTCGAAGGCAACGACAATGTGCGGCTTTTGCCGCGCACCACGGTCTGGGGCTACTATGACGGCAACACGCTTGCCGCGCTGGAGCGTGTCACCGACCACAAGGAGAGCCCCGCCAGGGGCGAGCCGCGCCACCGCTACTGGGCGATCCGCGCCAGGACCGTGGTGCTCGCCACCGGTTCCTTCGAACGGCCGCTGGTCTTTCCCGGCAATGACCGGCCGGGCGTCATGCTGGCGCATGCGGCGGAGCGTTACGCCAATGAATATGGCGTGCTGCCAGGCGAGCGGATTGCCCTCTTCACCAACAATGACAGCGCCTACCGTTCCGCCCTGGCACTGAAGCAGGCAGGGGCCGCGATCGTCGCCATCATCGACGTTCGCGCCGAGCTGTCGGATGAGATGCGCAGGCTGGCCACCGAAGCCGAGGCGGAAATCCTGTCCGGCCATGCCGTGATCGCGACGGAAGGCGGCAAGGCGCTCAACGGCCTCAAGGTGCAGCGCTTCGACATGCCGAGCGGCGCGCTCACCGGCGATGCGCGCAGCATCCACGCCGACTGCCTGCTGATCTCGGGCGGCTGGTCGCCGACCATCCACCTGGCCAGCCAGGCCGGCGCCAGGGCCGAGTGGGACGCTTCCCGCCAAGCTTTCCTGCCGCCCAAGCCGACGCAGCGCTGGGTCGGCGCTGGCGCCTTCACCGGCAGTTTCTCGACCGCCGAGGCCATTGCCGAAGGCCGCGCCGCGGGTCTCGCCGCCGCCGGCGGCCCTGGCACGCCGGCGGCGTTGCCGGACGTCGAAGCAGCGCCCGGCGAGCCCGATCCAGCGCCGGTGTTCGAGATCAAGGCAAAGGGCAAGAGCTTCGTCGATTTCCAGCACGACGTGACGGCGGAAGATGTGCGGCTGGCGCATCGCGAGGGCTTTGTCTCGGTCGAGCATCTGAAGCGCTACACCACGCTCGGCATGGCGACCGACCAGGGCAAGAGCTCCAACGTGCCGGGCCTCGCCATCATGGCCGAGGCGCTCGGCAAGCCGATCCCCGAGGTCGGCACGACGCGCTTCCGCCCGCCCTATACGGCGGTGTCGATCGGCTCGCTGGCGGCCGAGCGTTTTGGCGACGTCAAGCCCGAGCGGCTGACGCCGATGCATGACTGGCACATCGCCAATGGCGCGAGGATGTATTCGGCCGGACTCTGGTACCGGCCGATGATCTACGGGCTCGCCGGCGAGACGGTCGAGCAGGCCTATGTCCGTGAGGCCAAGGCCACCCGCGACAGCGCCGGCATCGTCGACGTCTCGACGCTGGGCAAGATCGCGGTGCAGGGGCCGGACGCGGCGGAGCTCCTCGACCGCGTCTACACCAACATGTTTTCCACGCTTGCCGTCGGCAAGGCGCGCTACGGCCTGATGCTGCGCGAGGACGGGCTTGCCTTCGATGACGGCACCACCTGGCGGCTCGGCGAACAGGACTTCCTGATGACCACCACCACCGCCAATGCCGGCAAGGTGATGCAGCATCTGGAATATTTCCTCGACGTCATCTGGCCGGAGCTGAAGGTCACCGTCACCTCTGTGACCGACGAATGGGCGGGCGCCGCTATCGGCGGGCCGAAGGCGAGAGCCATCCTTGCGGCCTGCGTCACCGGCACCGCCGTCGACAACGCCACCTTGCCCTTCATGGGCATCGTCCACGGCCAGATAGCAGGCGTGCCGGTGATGATCTGCCGTCTCTCCTTCTCAGGCGAGATGGCCTTCGAGGTCTATTCCGGCGCCGGCTACGGCACCCATGTCTGGGAGGCGCTGATCGCGGCCGGCAAGCCGTTCGGCCTGGTCACCTACGGGCTCGAGGCGCTGGGCACGATGCGCATCGAGAAGGGCCATGTCACCGGCGCCGAGATCGACGGCCGCACCACGGCGCGCGACCTGCATCTCGACTGGATGCTGTCGAAGAAGAAGCCCTTCATCGGCTCGGCAATGATGGACCGCGAAGGATTGATCGCGCCTGACCGGCTGCAACTGGTCGGCCTGGTCTCGCTCGACAACCGCCCGCTCAACGGCGGCGCCCATATTGTCGAGGAATTGGACGAAGCCAATCCGCACGATTCGATCGGCCACATCACCGCCTGCTGCTACTCGCCGGCGCTCGGCAAGCATATCGCGCTGGCGCTAATCAAGGGCGGCAAGGCCCGCCACGGCACGCGCGCCTTCGTCTCCGACCCACTGCGCAACCGGTTCGGTCCGATCGAGATCGTCTCCAACCACTTCTACGACCCGGACGGGAGCCGCATGCATGGTTGAACGCCAATTACCCGTGCGCTTGTCTCCGCTCGAGCCGCAGTACCATCCGGGCTCGCACGGCAATTTCGAACAAGGCGTCGACGTCATCCTGTCGGAGACGCGGCCGGGGTCGATCCTGCAGCTCGCCGCCTGGCCGGGCGAGGAGAAGCGGCTGATGTCGGCCATATATAAGGTTGCGGGCCTTGCCCTTCCGGACGGCGCAGGCGGCGGCGTCGCCAACGGCGTAAGAGCGGCGTTCGGCTTCGCCTCGGGCAAATTCACCGTCGTCGACGAAGCCGAGGGCCTTGCGGCCGCGTTCTCCGGCGTCGTCACGCCGGACGTAGGCACCGTCACCGATCTGTCGCACGGCCGCACCGCGATCCGCATCGCCGGCCCGAAGGCCGAATGGGTGCTGGCGAAGTTCTTCGCCATCGATTTCGCCCTGACGGCCTTCCCGGTCGGCGCCGGCCGCTCGACCACGCATCACGACGTCTTCGCGCAGATCCAGCGCAGCGGCGGCGACCAGTTCGACATCTACGTCTTCCGCTCCTTCGCCCGCTCGTTCTGGAAGGCGCTGTGCCACGCCAGCGAGGAAGTCGGCTACGAGGTGCAATAGAGCAATTCCAGGAAAAGTGTGCAGCGGTTTTCCGTCCGGAACTGCGTAAGACAAGAGGACAATTCTGGAAGAGCACGCAGCTGGCACTACGGACGGCTACAACTGCTGCTTGAGCCTTAGGCCAGCCGGGACGATAGATAGGAAATCACGGGCTCCTGTCGGGGCAGGTGCCCGTCCAGGCAACCCGTTCGACCATATCCTCCAATGACCGCAGAGACTTCGGCGACAGCCACAACCCGCTTTGCCCCGGCGGGCGAAGCGTCGATGCTGTTGCCGGCGACCGTCGCCTGCGGCGTCTTCATGACCAGTCTCGATCAGAATGTCGTGGTGACTGCGCTTCCCGGCATCGGTGAAAGCCTGGCCCGTCCGCCGAGCCAGCTTGGCCTGCTGATCACCGTCTATGTCGCCAGTCTCATCATCTCGATGCCGCTCGGCGGCTGGGCAGCCGACCGCTTCGGCCTGCGCAACGTCTATTGCTTTGCCCTGCTGGTCTTCGCCATTGCCTCCGCGCTTTGCGGCCTCTCGGAGAACATCTGGATGCTGGTCGCCTCGCGCGCCCTGCAAGGTTTTGGCGGCGCGCTGATGGGCACGCTCGGCCAGGTGGTGATCCTGTCGAGCTTTCCGCGCGACCGCACGCTGAAGATCAACATGTACATTTCGCTGGCCGGCCAGTCCGGACCATTGGTCGGCCCGCTGGTCGGCGGCGCGCTCACCACCTACGTCTCGTGGCGCTGGATCTTCTACATCAACATCCCGATTGCGCTCATTGCCGCGCTGCTCGCCGCCTCGCTGTTCCCCTCCGCGACCAAGCCGGTCCGCACACCGTTCGACTTTCCGGGCTTCCTGCTGGTCGGCAGCGGCATGGCGCTGCTCGTCTTCGGCATGGATTCGCTCGCCGCCAAGGACGCCGCCGCCGGCATCATCGCCGCCGAGCTCGGGCTGGCGACCGCCATCCTGACCGTCGCGTCCTTCTATTGCCTGCGCGTCCGCAATCCGCTGCTCGACCTCAAACTGCTGCGCATCCGCACCTTCCGCGTCAGCTTCCTGACCGGCGGCGGCCTCGATACGATCGGGCTGAGCTCGGTCGTCTTCCTGTTGCCGCTGATGTTCCAGCTCGGCTTCGGCATGAGCGCGGTGCAGGCGGGATCGCTGACCTTCGTTGCCGCGATCGGCTCGCTGCTGACGCGCTTCATGATGCCGCGCATCCTCAACCGCTTCGGCTTCCGCCGCGTGCTGGTCGCCAACACGCCGATCGTCGCCTGTCTGGTCGCTGGCTTCGCCTTGATGCAGGCAAGCCTGCCCGCTTGGATCGTGCTCGCCTATATCTTCATCTTCGGCATCTTCCGCTCGGTGCAATGGGCCTCGACCGGCAACCTGTCCTACTCGGACATCGCGCCCGAGCAACTCGGCCGCTTCAGCGCGCTCTACTACATCCTCTGGCAGCTCGCGGTGGCGGTCAGCGTCGGCCTGGCGGCGGCACTTCTGTCGCTGCTCGCAGGCGGCGGCCAGGCGAGCGTCAACGATTTCCGCATCCTGTTCGTTATCGAAGGCCTGATCACGCTCTGCGCCTTGTTCGCCTATCTGCGGCTGACGCCGCAGGACGGCGCCCATGTCAGCGGCCATGGCGTGCGTATGAACACCGAGT
Organism: Mesorhizobium sp. M4B.F.Ca.ET.089.01.1.1; assembly: GCF_004022605.1. Classification (NCBI taxonomy): domain Bacteria; kingdom Pseudomonadati; phylum Pseudomonadota; class Alphaproteobacteria; order Hyphomicrobiales; family Phyllobacteriaceae; genus Mesorhizobium; species Mesorhizobium sp. M4B.F.Ca.ET.089.01.1.1. Next base: position 559 of record NZ_RZOS01000197.1, on the reverse strand, counting down.
AGGCTGCAGGCGTGGCGGTCGCGAGCCTTACTCGCTGAACGTCACCCATTCCTCGAGCGGCGCGCGGTCGGTGCGGAATTCGTTCTCCGGCTTCGACGTGTCCTCGTAGCCCAGCGCCATGCCGCAGACGACGATCTCCTCGTCCGGGATGTTGAGAACCGGGCGGATCTGCCGGTGATAAGGCGCGAAGGCCGCCTGCGGGCAGGTGTGCAGGCCCCTGCCCCGCGCCGCCACCATGATGTTCTGCAGGAACATCCCGTAGTCGATCCACGAGCCCTTGTTCAGCCGCCGGTCGACGGTGAAGATCATGCCGACGGGTGCATCGAAGAAGACGAAGTTTCGGTCGTGCTGGGCACGCATCCTGTCGACCTCGCGCCGGCCAATGCCGAGCGCGCCGTAGAGGCCGAAGCCGTTGGCGCGGCGACGGGTGAGATAGGGTTCGAAGAACTGGTCGGGGTAGTAGCGATATTCGTCCCACTCCGCCTTCTCGGCGCGAATGCCGGAATTGAGGATGGCGTCTGAGATGCGCTGCTTGACCTCGCCCTTGGTCACATAGACC
>NZ_RZOS01000196.1:0-10173 GCF_004022605.1 Mesorhizobium sp. M4B.F.Ca.ET.089.01.1.1 | reverse complement strand
TATTCCATCGCGATCAGCGCAGCTTCCTTGGACTGCGGGGCGGCCAGCCCGTGAGGCGGCGCGCCAAAATGGAAAACCGGCTCGGCAACCCCCCAGAACATCAGTCCGATGCCCATGCCGACGCTGAACATCATGCACACCCACGAAACTGTAGTGAACTCCGGCTGCTCGTCGTCGGCTCCAAGCCTGATCTTGCCGAAACGGCTGATCGCCAGGAACCCGGCAAAGACCAGAAACATAGCCGTCGATACGACAAAGCCCCATCCGAAACCATTGATGATGGCCGCGAGCGTGGCGTTCGTCACGGAGGCGAGGCTATCCGGGGCAGCGGCTCCCCATAAAATGAACGCGGCTGTTATGATCAGGGCCGGCCAGAATACCGCCGTATCTATGCCCCGTAACCTGCTTCTAGTCGACATGCGTGACCTCCCAAATCAATTTCGAAACCAGTTCCTGAAAAACTCCCCTTGGACGTCAAAGACCCCGACCTCCTGCGAGACCAGGGTCGCGGACGGCGCACGCTGAAGCGTCCGCCGTTGGCGCCGTTTCGAAGTGTCGGATTAGGCCCTCCGCCACCACACCCGTCAGGGTAGAAAGGGTGGGCAGGCAAGGATGGGAGGAATCTGGCGGGTCAGTGGGGAACCGGCAGATCCCGGGTAGGGAAGAACCTACCCGGGCAAAGGCACGCCATGCCATGGCGCGTCAAAAACACCCTCTGCGAAACCCTTTGTCGAGCCAGCCGGATTGGTCGCTGCGCAAGCCCGTGGACGCACGCACGGCTGCCTGGCCGAACCTGTCGTCGGCGTGGCAAAACCGATGACGCTTATGAGGCGGCGGGGTATTTCCTCTCCAGCCGTTCCTGCTGCGGGGTTTGGGCGTAGAGTTCGCGGTAGCATTTGGAAAAATGCGACGCCGAAACGAAGCCGCAGGCGGTGGCCACCTCGACGATCGGCACGGATGACTGGATCAGCATATGCCGTGCGCGCTCGAGGCGTATCTCCAGATAGTAGCGGGCCGGGGAGCGCCCCATCTCATCGCGGAAGAGACGCTCGATCTGCCGTCGCGACAGCCCGACCTGCCTGGCAATATCGCTTATCGATATCGGTTCGGACGGATTGGCGTCCATCAGCTCGATGATGGTCAGCACTTTTGAATTCTGAATGCCGAGCCGCGCGCGCAAGGGAAGCCGCTGGCCGTCGCTTGCGCCGCGCACGCGATCGGTCAGCACCTGCTCACAGACGCGACTGACCAGATCTTCGTCGAAATCATCGCCGATCAGCTTCAGCATCATGTCGAGCGCGGCCGTGCCGCCGGCGCATGTGTAGATGTCTTGATCGACCTCAAAGAGGTCGGCAAACACATGCGCATTCGGAAATGCCTCGGCGAAGCCCGGCAGGTTTTCCCAATGGATGGCGCAGCGTTTGCCGGAGAGCAGCCCGGCAGCCGCCAGCACATGGGCGCCGGTGCAGAGGCCGCCGATCGCAACGCCGCGATCATGTTCCTCACGCAACCAGGCAAAAGCCGGCTTGTTCGAATAGCGCTCGATGTTGATGCCGGTGCAGACGATGACCATCGATGGCCTGTCGGGGCCGGCCATCATGCGCCGCTCGTCCTGCAACGACGTGTCCACCGCGCACAACACGCCGCTCGAGGCGGGCACGGGCTGCCCGTCGATACTGGCCAGCCGCCACTTATAGGCTTCGTAACCGAGCATCCGGTTGGCGATGCGGATCGGCTCCAGTGCAGTCGCAAAGGCGACCATGGTGAAATCCGGCACCATAAAGAAGACGAGCGAGCGCTTGATCGGATGTTGAGACATGTTCACTGAAACTAACGTCCGTGTCGCGAAATGGATATCGCGAATGCGCCATCGTCTCGGAATTTGCTCAGGCTGCTCCGGGATTGGATGTCAGTGGCTTTGGGACGGCCTGAATGCCGTTTTCCCGAAATGCCTGGTGCACGGCGAGTAAAACGGCGCGGCGGATCATGAAATTTCTGCCCGCTTTTGCCTTGAACTTGGCCCGGATAACCAGCGTGCCGTCCTCAACCTCGGCAATTCCCTGGCTCTTGAACGGCTCGAGCAGATCTCCAGCAAGTTCCGGGTTGGCCGAAATATCCTGGCCGATCTTCTTGAAAATCTTGCGGACTTTTTCGACATCGGTGTTGAACGCAACGCGAAAGGTCAGTTTCTCGATCATCCAGTCGCGGCTGAAATTCTGAATCTTGCCAATCTCGCCGTAGGGGATTGTCGCCAAGGCACCGCGCTGGTGGCGAAGGGAAACCGACCGGACCGAGATTTTTTCCACGGTCCCCTTGGCGCCTGACGTTTCGATATATTCGCCGAAGCGGAATGCGTCGTCGATCAGGAAAAACAGCCCGGAGACCAGGTCTTTCACAAGCGTCTGCGAGCCGAAGCCGATCGCCAGCCCGAACACGCTCAAACCGGCGATCAGGGGCCAGACATTGATCCCGATCGACACCAGGATCGAGAGCAGTGCCAAGGCCAGAATGCTCGACTTGCCGATCCCGCTGATCAGCGGCACAAGCGTGCCCAGCCGTGAACGCGGCGCTCCCAGCATCTCGTCGTCACCAACGGCGGGCAACTCCGCGCGCAAGGCGCGAGCCGTCGCTGTGCCGACCACATTCCACAGAAACGCCGCCACCAACATGATCAGCGCAACCCCGGATGCGCCCTTGGCGACCTCTCGCAAATCTATGCCGAACCCGGCAGCCAGCGGAGTCGCCCATAGCGTTCCCAGCATGGCGATCATGATGGCCACGACGGTGAAGCGGGCTGTCTGTCGCCCCGCCGCTGCCAGGATCGAGATGTCGGGAGACTCCAATCCGCGCTGAGCCCAATTCCCGATCATTGCGTCGAGATGAGGCGCGGCGAGAAACAGCAACGCGGTCACCAGGACGGCCGGCCCACGAAGCGATGTTCCCAGGGTCAGCGCGGCCTGAGCGCTGAGGAAGGTGACTACCACGAAAGCGATCACCACTGCCGGCCACATTTTGGCGAGACGGGTTCGCCAGCGGCTTCTGGGACGCGGACCGGCGACGGCGGCCGCCATTGTGCGCCTGTGCCGCCATACCGCCCATGCAAACATAAGGTAGGTCGGAATTGCCAAACCTGTCCGCAGCAGATCCCCCAGGGCCGGCCCGACGCTCCAGAGCCGCAACGTCGCGAGCAGCGTGGTGGCGATGATCGCCAGGCCAATAGCAAGCGAGAGGTCGCGCACGAGCGCCGCCAGATGGACGGAGCGCTCCGCGAACTCGGTTCGCCGCGATGCCATCAACAGTGATCTGACGGCGGCGAGGATGACGAAGCCGAGCACGGTCGCCATCGTCCAAAGGCGAAGGGTTTGCAAAGGTGCGCCAGAACCGGCCAGCAGCCGCGCGGCAATGAAACCGATCGCCAGCGCCACCACAGCAGCCGCCACGCCTGCGAAGAATCTGCGCCATGCGCTACTTGCGGCAGCCGCCTTCTTGAACCGACCGGCGAACAGAATGAACACGCCCGCGACGAGCGCAACAACCAGCACAATCTCGAACAGGAGCGCAAGGAGAGATGTTCCGCTGGCCGCGAGCGAGGCCCTCAGGTTTTCAAACTCGACAGGCACGTCGCTCAAAGCCGCAACCCGCGCGAACAGTCCGGAGACGAAACGCTCGGCCAGCTGCTCGAAGCCCGAAATCAACGAAGTAACATCCGTTTCTGCCGTCGTGCCCACGATTTCCCCCTCTTCAGCACCTCGCAAGCCAGTTTCGGCGGTCGCCCGACCGTCGAACAATTCGCCGCTCGTCTCTCCGGGCGGTCATGCTGTCGAGCGTAGCGCACGCTCCCTCACGACGAACGCCCGATGCAACGGAAGCCGAGGTGGCAAGTGGACGTATCGACAGCTTGCGCCATGCGCGCGGCCGGCCGGTAACGCCGGCAATAACTTGGCGCGCACAGGAAAGACCCGCCTTTGGTCACCTTGCGCGGAATCCTGATGTCGGGCGTCAGCGGATCGTAACTTGCCTCACGCTCGGCACCGTGCGGGTTGGCCATCGTGCAACAAGGGCTGTCGATGCGGCGGTGCTCCTGGTACCAGTCAGTTGTCCACTGCCAGACATTGCCGGCCATGTCATGGAGCCCATAGCCGTTTGCCGGAAACGAGCCGACCGGAGACGTCCATTCGTAGCCGTCCTCGCAATCGTTGCGGAACGGGAACTCGCCTTGGTAGGTGTTGGCCATATGCTGGCCACCCGGGGTCAGGTCGTCGCCCCATGCGAACTCGGCTCCTTCCAGCCCGCCCCTGGCGGCGAACTCCCATTCGGCCTCTGTCGGAAGCTCCTTGCCTGCCCAGCTCGCATAAGCTTCCGCGTCCTCGTAAGCGATGTGCACGACGGGATGATTTTCGAACCCTTTGAGTCCGCTGGCAGGCCCGCGAGGATGCCGCCAATTCGCGCCGCGCACATAGGCCCACCAGTCGTAGTGATTGCCGCGATCAATGCTGCGTGAAGGCCGGACGAACAAGGCCGAAGCCGGTGCCAACGACTCAAGGCTGGCTCCGGGATAGTCCGCGGCATTTGCCGGTCGCTCGGCCAGCGTGGCGTAGCCGGTGGCCTCGACAAAGCGCCTGAACTCAGCATTCGTGACGGCGGTGCGATCCATCCAGAAGCCGCCGACCACGACACGATGCGCCGGCGCCTCTTCCGGATAGTGGTCGTCGGAGCCCATTAGGAACTCACCGCCGGGAATCCAGGCCATATCGCCGTGCGACGAGATTGCTGGCTTTGCGGTAAGTCGTGCCTCAGTCATCGGGCGTCTCGTCTAAACGGCCGAACTCATCTGCCTTTCAGTCCCCCGCAGCGAACATCTCTTCCGGGCTTGGCGTCACCAACGGTGTGAAGAACGTCAAGCGCATGGCTTCCAGCAGCAACAGCGGGGGTTTCATCTGGGTTGCCAGCTCCGTAATCCTTGCCTGCAACTCCTTGACTTTATCAGGGTTCTTGTCGGCCAGATTGGTGGCTTCCGATTTGTCCTGTGCCAAATTGAAAAGCTCTATCTTTTGCGGCAACGCCGCGGCCCACACCAGTTTCCAATCGCCCTCACGCACCGCGCCGACCATGGGATCCACATTGTAGACAATCTCCGTGCGGGGCGAAGGTTTGCCCTCGCTGATGGCCGGCCACATATCCATGCCGTCCAGGGGTTTGTCCTTGCCGGGCTTGGCTCCAGCCAGCCCAGCCAGTGTCGGCAACATGTCAACGACGTGCATAAGGCCGTTGAAGGCGCCGGGCTTGATCTTGCCGGGCCAGTTCATGAAGGCAACCGAGCGCGTGCCTCCCTCATAGAGAGTACCCTTGCCGTCGCGATAGGGACCATTATCGGCGGGAAGTTTGCCTTCCACCTTGGAGTCACCGGTGAACATCGAATTGACGACGCCGCCATTGTCGCTCATGAAAACGATGAGGGTATTGTCGCGTATCCCCTTCTTCTCGAGCGCGGCCACGACATTCCCAACCTCGTCATCGATCACCGAGATCATCGCGGCATAGGCCCTCCGGTTCTCGTCGGTAATGTTCTTATAGCGGTCGAGATATTCTTTCGGCGCCTGGAACGGCGTGTGGGGCGCGGTGAAGGCGAGGTAGAGAAACAGCGGCTTCTTCTGATCGTGGGCCTTGATGACCCGGACGGCCTCCTGACCGAACAGGGTGTTGTCGAAGCCCGGCTCCTTGATCGGCTTGTTGTTGCGGTACCAGTCCGCGACGCGGTGCGAGGAATGTTTGAAATGGTCGATCTCGCCGACGGTGGCCCCGTAGAATGAATCAAATCCACGTTGTTTCGGCCAGTAGGCCGTCTTGGCATGGCCGAGGTGCCATTTGCCACTCATTGCCGTCCGATAGCCCGCGTCTCTGAGGATTTGCGGAAGGAGGGTTTCGTCAAGCGAAAGGCCATAGGTTCCTGCAGCGGGGACAACGCCAACCTGCATGCCATAGCGTAGCGGATAGCGGCCGGTCATGAGGGCGCAGCGCGTCGGTGTACACATCGGCTGCACATAATATTCTTCGAGCTTCGCCCCTTCAGTGGCAAGCTTGTCGATGTTGGGCGTCTTGATGTCTGAGCCGTGGTAGCCGACGTCTTTCCAGCCCTGATCGTCCGCAACGATGAAGACGATGTTGGGCTGCGAGGGCTGGGCTGCGGCAACCTGAACACCGGCGAGGCCGGCGAGTGCGCCCGAAAGGCCGGCTGGCGCGGCAAATCGCGAAACGGCAGCCGCCGTGCCGGCCATCAAAGCATCCCGCCGCGTGATCCTGTTGGTTGTACCGGCTTCAGCCGGGAAGTCGCGATCGTTGCTCATGTTGTGCCCCTGCTCTGTGTATACGGACCTACTCAAAACAAATGCGCGTCTGGCGTTCTGTCGCCGATCATTCTCCAGGAACCCAGGAGGCAGCGCACAGGGTTTGGCATCCACACGGCCGCCTGCCTGCGCGAAAATCTCTTGGAGTCCGAAATAGGGTGGCCAACACCGTCATGGCCTGTCCGGGAAGCGGCCACCTCCACAAGGCATGCTTGCTGCAGCGGGCTCGATGTCCACTGCGCATGCTTCCGAAATGGTCCTGTCTGTTCATGCGCCCCACTCGCCGTTGGTCGGCGATGCTCCCGCGCTGTTTGATCTCGCGCTATTCGGGCTTAAGTTATTCCTAATACAACCGTACTGCTATCCACTTTGCGCAAAGGATGCATTTTTTGGCTCCCGGCCTGCATCGCTTTCCCACACAGACGTTGCGCTTCAGCCTTGACGAGCCCGCCGATGCAGCCTCGGGGCAGGTGCGACCGCAGCCATCAGCAAGAATTTGGCGCTGGCATAGATGAAGTTGAGCCGCGCCGCGGACCAACAACTTCATGTCAATCCCTTCCTATCCCGGATGGGCTGGCGAGAATTGATAGGTGAGCCCCAATATCGGACCTTGCTGAGTGAGTTTGTTCACGAAGCCGTCGTGGCTGTAATTGTCGTGCACGGCCCGATAGCCGACGAACATGGACATCTTGTCGTTGAACTGATAGCCGGCGCCGCCCATCACATCCCACATCGATTTGGACCCTGCGCCGAAACCACCGACGAGGCCCCAGCCGGCCAGGTAGATTCCATTGCCGACATCGGCCTTGAATTTGGCGCCGATCACCGGATCGACCCACGTATCGCCGTCGCTCGCTGAGCTGCCACCAAGCGCACCGCCGTTGAAGTCGAACTTGTTGTCGACCGACCAAAGGCGGGCGCCGGCCACGAGATCGAAATTCGTCCCATCCTGGTAGTAAACGCTGTAGCCGCCTAGCGCCGTTCCCATGAAAGTGCTCACCGTCGCATCGATATTCGAGGCGAGTATTCCTTGCGGGGTGCCGATGTTGGCGTCGAGCTTGGCGTAGACTATGTCCGTGCTGATTGTGAAAGGCCCGTTACGGGCTTCCGTGAGCCCCATGAACCCGAATTTGAGGTGTTGCAGCACGTCGCTGAAGCTCACATCGACATCCTGAGGCGGGAATCCGAAGAGGCCGCTTTCGCCCTTGATTCCTGATGCCCACAGATACGGGGCGACAGTGAAGGTCCAACCTTCATCCTGTGGCTTGGCGATGTCTGCTGCAAAGGCATTGGCCGCACCAAGTCCCAATACACCTGCCATTGCCAGGGCGGCCAAACGAAATTTCTTCATCATCGTCCCCATTTATCGTTTTTGCTGCCCGAACTACGCCAAGCAGAGGTTTCTCTTCCATACTGGATGAACCCTCGCTTTGCGCTCTGTCAACTTGGCCGCATGGTCTATCCCCGCTAGGCCGTTCGTCGGGGTACCTAAGTGCCAATTGATCTCGCGCAATTTACGCTTAAGCTAAACCTAATATAGTCGTTCTTCTATCCACTTTGCGCAAAGGACGCCTTGCGTGACCACGTGGCCTTCATCGCCTTCGTACAGGGATGTGCTGCTTGGCCCAGACGACCTGACCAGCGCCGCCTCTGGTCTGCCCGTGGAGGTCGACAGGCTTTCGGCAGGCTGGCGTCCCTCGCGCATCCGGCAAATCCAGTCCCCCGGTAAGTGGGCGCTCGACCTGCCAGAATTCAATTGCGCCTTCCGCGCCAGAGGCGGTTTCGATCCAGGCTCGGTGGCGTTAGTGGCTATCGAGCGGGCCTGTGGGTCGACAATATGCGGCGTTCCGCTCGAAGACGACTTGATCCTGGCAATCCCTGCCGGCACGGGTGTGACGGCTACGGTCCGGCCCGGCCTCACTTACGCTGTCGCCATTGTTCCCACCGCGACCTGGATGGAAATCCAGTTGGTTGCCGCGGGGATGGTTATCGAGAAGATCAACAATCGCCCCTCGGCAATTCGGCTCGCCACCAAGGAAGCGCAAAGAATCCGACGCCAGATGAAGTCGATGGCAGACTACCTCGGGACAGTCGGAAGCGAGTCGGTTTTGCCGGAGCAGCCTCCAGCTGCGTTCGAGGAATATCTGGGGGCAGTGGCTGACGCCTTCGCGGGGGCAGACAGTCGCGGGAGCGGAACAGTCGATTGCGCGAGTCGCCACTTTAGACAAGCGTCGGCGGCCGAGGATTTCATTCGCACTCATATCCGGGAAGACATACCCATTGTTCGACTGTGCCGGGAAATCGGTGTCAGCCGTCGACAGCTCGAATACGCCTTTCGCACCACGTTCGCGGTAACCCCGCTCGAATTCATAAGAGCGCTCCGCCTCAACGAAGCAAGACGGCTCCTTGTCACGGCTCGCGCCAACGGCTTGAGCGTTACGACGATCGCTATGGACGTGGGGGTCACCCATCTGGGCCGCTTCGCCGCGAATTATCGGCTGTTCTTCGGCGAGTCTCCCAAGGAAACGCTTCAGCGTGCCGGGAGATCGTGACCAGGGCGTAAGGTGCGCCGAGAAATTGCGCCACGTCATCAGTGCAAGCAGTTCGACTGGGTTTGCGCAATCCGGATAGAAGTCGCGCTCGAGAATTAGTACATTCTAAAATGCTTATAACGCACCGCCTCGGGCTCGCTGGGTCAGCGAGCAGGTCCGCTGATTTGGGTTGGCGCAGGCTCGCGCCGGGCGCGTGGTCGTCGGCCAGTCAAAACGCACTGAGTGGCGAGTTCTTGGGAGGATGCAAGATGACGAGATCTAGCTTGAGATTGACCGGCGCCGCCGGAATCGTCGTTGCCTTGATGTTTGCCGATCTGGCCGACGCGATTATCCCGTTCGCGCCCTTCGTTGGCAACGCGCAGGCGAAAGTTGGCCGTCCGCTCACACCAGGCAGTGTCGCAGGGGTCGCGAGGCGTACCACACGCCGAACGATCCGCCGCTCGACGATCTACGTGACCCGGCTCCCCGCAGCGTGCGTGAAGACCACGATCAACGGCACCGTGCTGTGGCACTGCGGCAGCACGTATTATCAACCCTACGGCGGACGCTACGTCGTCGTGCACATACAGTGAATGAAAGTGGGCCTCGTCCCCTTGGTGGACATGGTGGATCACATTCCGCCAGCAAAGGCTGATCGGCACGGCGTTCGAAAGCCGTGTCGATAGCACCCCGTGTCGATTGGGATGCTCGCAGGTCTTCGATTTGCTCCCTGGCGGCGCTCTGGGCTCCAAAGGATTGATGTTTCCGCCGGTGCGGTGATCGTCCACGCGCGCGGTCGAGATCCTGTTCGAAAGAACTCGGCCGACGCGCCCGATCCCCAACCATCGCCAGCGAGCCGCCGAAGCCTGGCAGGACGCTGCCGCCCACGGCCGCAACCCCCTTCATGACGGTTTGCAGCACGCTGTCATTGACCCGCACACGCTGCCAGTCGGACCGTTCAGGCGTCGTGCGGATCCGGCACACCCAGCGGCGGGTGGATTTCGGCGACCGCAACAGGTTCCGGACTGCCGTTGGCCCGCAGGCATTTTGAGCGCAGCGCGTCGGCGTAGACTCTGGCAAGCCCGGAATGCCGCCGCCGCAGATAGTCCGAGTGATCGAGCCGCCAGCGCTGCTCCATGTCCGCCATGATCGCAGGATTGCTCCAGGTCGCATAACCGCCGGCCGAATAGACGGTGATCTCGCCGGCGTAGAGCCGCTCGCGCGTGACCAGGAAATCGACGCGGACATAGTCGAGATCGCCGGCGACACGCGGCGCGATCAGGGCCGCTTGCCTGATC
>NZ_RZOS01000195.1:0-10181 GCF_004022605.1 Mesorhizobium sp. M4B.F.Ca.ET.089.01.1.1 | reverse complement strand
TCTGGGCGGCGCGCCACGCGTCGAGCCGGGCGGCCAGCCGGTCGTCGTTCAGCGCCAGCACGGCGGCGGCGAGAAGAGCGGCATTGGCGGCACCCGCCTTGCCGATGGCGAGCGTGCCGACCGGAATGCCGGCCGGCATCTGGACGATGGAAAGCAGCGAATCCTGGCCGGACAGCGCCTTCGATTCCACCGGCACGCCGAAGACGGGAAGCGGCGTCATCGCCGCCGTCATGCCGGGCAGGTGCGCGGCGCCGCCGGCGCCGGCGATGATCACCTTGTAGCCGGCCGCCTTGGCGCTCTTGGCGAAATCATAGAGCCGGTCGGGCGTGCGGTGGGCGGAGACGATCAGCCGCTTGTGCGGGATGCCCAGCGCCTCCAGCGTCTCGGCGGCGTGGCGCATCGTCGCCCAGTCGGACTGGCTGCCCATGATGATGGCGACGTCGGCACGCTGATCGGTCAAAGTTTTCGCTCCCGGCGGCAAAGGCGCGCCTTAGCGGAATTCGCCGGCAACGGCAAGGACGCGCCGGCATCGCGAGGCCGGCGGCCATAAACCGGCTTACACGGCCGCCTTGCGGAAGCGGGCGACGAAGTCGTCGAGTTCGGGCCGCTCCATGTCCGAGATCGCCCAGTAGGAGAAGGCCCCGTCGCTCCAGTGGACCAGCGAGAAGCCGCCGGACGATAGGTCCTCGGGCTGGCTGGCACTGCCACCCTGCTGCGGTTCGGCGACCAGCGTGATCAGGTGTTCACGATGGCGATAGACCAATGCCGGCACGGGCCGGTCGGCGATCACTTCGACCCGGCCGCCGATCAGCGCATAGCCGTCCTGCGCGAGGTCGGGCGCCGGGGGCGACACGCCGATGCGGGCGTCGAGCCACGGCTTCACGGTGTGGCGGTCGGACGAAACGATGTCGATCGGGCTGGCGGCGAGCAGGCTGCGGCGATGGCCGCTGGCGACCGCCGCGGCAAAGCTGTCGGACGCGCCGTTGAACATCAGCCATTGCGTTGCGCCGCTGGCCAGCACCGCGCTGATCACGATCGACGCCGCCAGCGCCCGCCAATCGAACGAGCCAAAAAGGCGTGTCCTTGACGATGGCCGCGTCTGGAAGGGACGCGTCCCGGTTTCTCGCCTCTGGCCTCCGCCAGCGCCCGCAATCAATCTTGGTAGCGCCGGCGACGCACCCCGCTGCGGCTCCGCCGACTCGGCGGGCGCCTGCTGTTCGATGCCCGCCATGCCGATCGCCGCGATGCGGGCCCGAAAGGCATCGCTGACATCGGGACCTTGCAAGCGGCTGACCGCCGCTTGCAACGCGACGATGCGGGCATGCTCGGCGGCAAGCGCCGGGTCGGCGGCGATGCGCCGCTCCACGGCCAACGCCGCTGCCGCATCAAGTTCGCCATCCACCAGGGCATGGATCATCAGCCTGATACCTTCCGGATCGTTGGGCAGTCCGTCGTCATGTCCGGTCATGGCGCTCTCCCCAGTTCAGACACAAGCAGGCCGCGGGCGCGCGCCAGCCGCGACATCACGGTGCCGATCGGCACGCCGAGCATGGCCGCTATCTCGCGGTAGCTCAGGCCATTGATGTCGCGCAGCACCAGCGCCTCGCGGAACGGCTGCGGCAGTGCCGCTATCGCCGCCCCAAGTGCCGCCGCATCGGCCTTGGCGATGAGGCTCGCCTCGAGACCATTGTCATCCGGCAGGCCGGCGCCATGCGCCGCCGCCATCTCGTCGAGATCGCCGAGGTCGCCGACGGCGATCGTGCCGCGCGGCCGGTTGCGCGACATCCAGCTGTAGGCGGTGTTGCGCACGATTGTCAGCAGCCAGGCGCGGGCGTTGCCGCCGGCGTAGCCGGCAATGCCGGCATGCGCCTTGAGGCAGGCTTCCTGCACCACATCCTCGGCGTCTGCGGCGCTGCCGGTCAGCCACCGGGCGAGCGCAAGCGCGTCGCCGAGATGGGGCAGCACCACCGCGCCGAAGCGCTCGGCCAGGGCCTTTTCGCTCAACACCGCACCATTGTCCGGCACCCCGGGCTGGGTCCGCCGCGCGCCTTCAGGGAGCGACGGTGATCCTGCCCTGCATGTGCGGGTGAAGCCCGCAGAAATAGGCAAAATCGCCTGCTTTGGTGAAGGTGAATTCATATGTGTCACCGGTGTCAAGCGCCTTGGAGCGGAAGGAGGAATCGTTGGCGACGACCAGATGCGGGATGTCGTCGTCGTTGCGGAAGGTCACAGTGGTGCCGGGCTTGATCGTCAGCACCGGCGGCGTGAAGGCGAAGTTCTCGATCTTGACCATCGGCGCGTCCGCCGCGCTGAGCGGCTGGGAGGTCGCCGCGGTCAGGGCGAAGGCGGTCAGCATAGCGGCCATGTGCCGGGCCGGAAGGCGTATGCAGATCATGGTGGGTTCCTTTGCCGTTCAGGCGTTGGCCAGTGTCGAATCGATGATGGCGAGGTCCTGGCCGCCTTGCTTGACCATGACCCGGCTGGTGCCGAGCAGGCTGCGCAACTGGCCGGCCGGCACCGTCATCGGTCCGGGCGAGGCAGCGGTGCCGGGCGCTGGCTGCGGAAAAGCGGTCGAGCGCGCGGTGTGGAAGGTGACGTTGCCTTCCACCTTCTGCATGATCTGATGGATGTGGCCGTTGAGCACGGTGACCGAGCCGAAGCGCTTGAGCAGGCCGAGTGCTTGCGCCGCGTCCTCGGTGCCCCAGCCCCATTCGGGATAGACCGCCCACAGCGGAATATGGGCGAAGACGACGACCGGCGTCGAGGCGCTGACGGCCTTCAAATCGTCCGCCAACCAAGCCAATTGCTCGGCGCCGAGATTGCCGAGCCCGCCGGCTTTCAAGTTGACGACATTGACGAGGGCCACGAAATGCACGCCGTTCTGGTCGAACGAGTACCAGCCGGCGCCTTTCGTGCCCTTGCCGTAGCGTTCGAGATAGGCCTGGCCGTTGCCCTCGTCGATCAGGTCGTGTTCGCCAGGCACATAGTGAACGTCGAAGCCGGCGCCGCCGATGATCTGGGCGGCATTGTCGAACTGCGCCGCCTTGGAAAGATGGGTGATGTCGCCGGTGTGGATCATGAAGGCGGGCTTTTGCTGCAGCGCCTGGATCTTGCCCATCGCTTCCTTCAGCGTGTCGATGGCATGCGGATTGGCCGCTTTGTCGAAGCCGATATGGCTGTCGGAGATCTGCAGGAAGGTGAAGCCGGTGGCCATGGCCTCGGCGGCTTGAGCAGCCCCGAGCAGGTTGAGCGATATGGGCACGCCGCCCGAAATCGTCCACAGCACGCCGGTGCCGGCCCAGATCATGCATTCCAGCGCATGGCGGCGGCTGATGCCGTCGCCGCCGTCGTCATCGTGGTGATGGGTCATGTCGGTCTCCTCAACGCCCGAAGCGGCGTATGTCGAGGAGACCCGTCATGCCGGCGGTTTATTCCCGCCCGGCGAAAACCCGGTCGTTCACACTGTCGTGATCAGGAATGCTAGTCCGGCCAGCGCAAGGCACCGGCTGAATCCTTGCGCGCCACCTTCATGGCATCCGCAGGACGCTCCTTTGCCGCCAGCACGGCGCGCAGGCGCTCGGCGACGATCTCGGCCTCGCCGGGATGGAGATTGCAGGGATCGAGGAAGAAATGGCCGCGCTCGACCTCGTGGTTGCGCACGATGATCGGCGGTGAGCCGGCGGCCAGCGCCGAGGCGAGGCCGGTGGCGGTGAAGCGGCTTTCGGGCGCGACGAATATCTGCAGGCGGTCGAGCGGATTGGCGGTCGGGTCGGGGATGATGCGCGCGACGATGCCGGGCAGGCCCTGCAGCGCGTCCTTCCACAGGTTGAGCGCCGCTTCCTCGCGCTTGCGGATGCCGGCATGGTCACGCTTCTCCCAGGCTTCGAGCGCGGCCATCGTGCCGGCGATGCTTTCCTTGCCGACCTTCATGGCTCGCGCCACGCCGCGGTTCTGCAGATAGGCGGCGCGCACCAGGTCCTTGCGGCCGGTGACGATGCCGCTGGTCGGGCCGGAGAGGAATTTGTGGCCGCTGTAGACGACGATGTCGGCGCCGCGCGCGAGGAAGCTGCGCAGATCATATTCCGAGGCGGCGTCGACGATCACCGGCACGCCCTTGGCATGGCAGATCTCGCAGAACTCCTCCAGCGACAGCATGCCGTACTGCACCGTGTGGTGGGCGACGACGTAGAGGGCGGCCGCCGTGCGCTCGTTGATCGCCTCGCGTACATGATAGTCCTGCGTGACGCTGACGGTGCCCGCCGGCACGACCCTGGCGCCGGCCAGCCGGATCGACTGGTCGATCGGCGCGCCGTAGTTGACGATGTGGCCGAGCTGGATGACGACCTCGGACTTCAGCCCTTCCGTGTCGTCGGGCAGCCGCTCGATCGCCAGAAGGTTGGTGCCGGTCATCGCGCCGGCGATCGCCATGGTGATGCCTGAAGCGCAGCAGGCGGTGATGAATCCGGCCTCGCCGCCCGTCAGCCGCGCGACGACCGTGCTGGCAGCGCGCTGCAGGTCGTCCATCTCCACCCATTGCGAGGCGATCTCCGCCATCGCCGCGATCGCTTCCGGAACGATGATCGAGGCGCCGAGCGTCGTCATCGTGCCGGAGACGTTGATGATCGGGCGCAGGCCGAGCCGTTCGCGGATTGTCATGTTGGAGATCGTCATCTTCTGGAATCCCGTATTGAAAAGACTTCAGGCGGCGATTTCGACCACCGCCTCGATTTCGACCGTGATGTTGCCCGGCAGCGAGCCGACGCCGATCGCAGAGCGGGCATGTCCGCCGATCTTATCAAAGACGTCGGCGAAAAGATCGGAGCAGCCATTGACCACCTTGGGATGGTCGCTGAAGGTCGGCGTGGCGTTGACGAAGCCGAGCAGTTTCACCACGCGCACGATGCGGCCGAGGTCGCCGGCAGCGGCATGCATGACGGCAAGCAGGTTGAGGCCGGTGAGGCGGGCGTGCTCGTAGGCTTCCTCCACCGTCACGTCCTCGCCCACCTTGCCGGTGCACAGCGTGCCGTCGGCGCGCAACGGCCCCTGGCCGGAGAGGAAGATCAGCCGGCCGCTCTCGGCGTGGGTGACAAAGTTGGCGATGGGCGTCGGCGGCTCTGGCAGCTTCAGGCCGAGTTCGGCGAGCCGGATATAGGGCGTCATGTAGTCTCCTTGCGGCTTCTCTTTGTTCTACGCAACTCCGGACGGAAAACGGCTTGCACTTTTCCTGGAGTTGCTTTGGGTCGCCGCCCGATGTCAGAAATGCGAGGCGCGGAACCGCGCCAGGAAGCTGCGGAGACGCTCGTTGGTGGTCTCCGCCGCCAGGATCTCCTTCGGCGGGCCGACGGCACTGACCCCACCATCGGCCATGAAGACGATGCGGCTGGACGCATCGCGGGCGAAAGCCATTTCATGCGTCACCATCAGCATGGTCATGCCGTCCTCGGCGAGGCTGCGCACCACGGCCAAGACCTCGCCGACCAGTTCCGGATCGAGCGCCGAGGTGATCTCGTCGAGAAGCAGGATCTTCGGCTCCATCGCCACCGCGCGCGCAATGCCGACGCGCTGTTGCTGGCCGCCGGACAGCTCGGCCGGCAGGCTGTCGGCCTTGTGCGCAAGGCCAACGCGGCCGAGCCAGTGCTCGGCGATCGAGCGCGCCTCTGCCGCGCTCTTGCCGCGCACCTTGGTGAGGCCGAGCATGATGTTGCCGGCCGCGGTCAGATGCGGGAACAGGTTGAAGCTTTGGAACACCATGCCTGTCTCGGCGCGCATGCTGGCCAAGTCGCGCTCGCTGCGGCGCTGGCGCGTTGCGGCGTCGCGGTAGCCGACCTCCCTGCCGTCGATGCGGATCGAGCCGCTGTCGTAGCTTTCGAGGAAGTTGACGCAGCGCAGCAGCGTGGTCTTGCCGCTGCCTGACGGCCCGATGACCGTCACCACCTCGCCGCGCGTCACCTCGAGGCTGACGGAGCGCAGCACCGCGACGGCACCGAAGGCCTTGGACACATCGCGGACTTCGAGCAGCGCGGGACGGGCGTTTGAGGCGTCGGACATCATGCTATTCCCGAATGAAGGAGAAGCGTCGCTCCAGCCGACGGCTGGCCAGCGAAAGCGCGTAATTGACGGCGAAGTAGACCAGCGCGCCGAGGATATAGAGCGGCATCGCCTCGTAGGTGCGGCCGATGACCTGGTTGATCGCCTGCATCAGGTCGGTGATGCCGAGCAGCGAGACCAGTGCGCTGCCCTTGACCGCGTCGGTGACGCCGTTGATCCAGGGCGGCAGGAAGCGCCTGAAGGCCTGGGGAAAGATGACGTAGGTCAGCCGCTGGCGAAAGGTCAGCCCGATCGCCATCGCTGCTTCGGACTGGCCCTTGGGGATCGAGCCGACGGCGCCGCGCACATACTCGACCACCTGCGCCGTCTTGAACAGCGTCAGCGCCAGCACCGCGGCCCAGAAGGACTGCAGATGAAGCCCGACCGCCGGCATGCCGTAATAGACGAAGAACATCAGCACCAGGATCGGGATGCCACGGATAGTGTCGCTGAAGATGCGCACCGCCCAGCGCAGCGGGGCGGGGCCATAGACCAGGCCGACGCCCAACAGGACACCGGCGATGAGCGAAAGCACCACGACCAGCAGCGACACCCACAGGGTGATGGCGAAGCCTTGGGCGAGGAACGGGACGGCGTAGAGGATCTGGCTCAGCATGTCAGCGCGCCGCCCTGAACCGGCGCTCGACGAGCCTGAGCGCGAAAAGCAGCGCATAGCCGGTCACCAGATACATCGCCGTGGTGACCAGGTAGACCTCGACGATGCGGAAGGTGTTGAAGTTGATCCACTGCGCGCCGTAGGTGAGTTCGGGCACCGAGATGACCGAGGCGATCGAGGTGTCCTTGAACAACGAGATGAAGGTGTTGGAGAGCGCCGGCAGCGTGATGCGCAGCATCGTCGGCAGGCGCACATGGAGCAGCCGCTGCCAGGGCGTGAGGCCGATTGCCTTGCCGGCATCCAACTGGCCGCGCGGCACGGCCTCGAGACCAGAGCGGAACACCTCGACCAGATAGGCGCCGCTATAGACCGACAGCGTCAGCACGAACGAGGTCGGCGCGCTGTAGGCGATGTCGATCACCGTCGGCAGGCCGTAGAAGACCAGATAGACGAGCAGGATCAGCGGCACGTTGCGGATGAACTCGACATAGGCGGCGATGATCGCCCGCACCGTGCGTCCGGCCGAAACGTACCAGACCGCCAGCACCAGCCCGATGACGATGCCGATGGCGATCGAGATCACGGCAAGCTCGAGGCTGAGCAGCAGCCCGCCCCAGAGCTTGTCGAAATGGCGCCAGATCAGGTTGAAGTTGAGCGCGTAGCCCATGTGCTGCAGCCTCAAGACTTCCGCCGCGGCGCGAACAAGTCGCGCCGCGCTGGAAGGGAATGGAAGGGCGCGCCAGGCACCCTTTCTGCGAACGGCATCAGATGACCGGGAAGCCCGGATGACGCGCCGGTGGCTCCAGCCCGAAATAGTCCTTGAAGGCGGCGTCGTAGAGCGCGGTTTCGTGGCCGAACATGGCGATGGTGAAGGTCTGGTTGACGTAGGTCAGCCAGTCGAGATCGCCTTGCCGAAGCGCCGCGCCGTAGAGCATCGAGTACCAGCTCTTGCCGGCGTCGAAATATTTGTCGGGATTGCGCGAGGCGAGCCAGCGCACCGTGGAAAGATCGACGGCGGCGGCGTCGACGCGCTTGGATTCCAGCGCCTGCAGCACATTGGCCTGGGTGTCGATCTGCATCACCTGAGCATCTGGCAAGGCGAAATGGACCGAGGTCTCGGCATCGACGTTCTGCAGGATGGAAATGCGGGTCGCCGAGCCGGCGGCGAGCAGCTTGTCGAAGGTCTTGTTCTCAGCGGAAGGAAGCGTCAGCAGGGCGACGCCTTCGACGTAGTAGGGCCGCGAGAAGTTGATCAGCTGCGAGCGCTGCGCCGTCATGGTCATGAACTGGATTGTGATGTCGACCTTGTTGGTGGTCACGTTCGGAATGCGCTGCGCCGGGTCCTGCATGACGAACTCGACCTTGGTCGGGTCGTCGAACAGGCCCTTGGCCAGGATCCTGCCCATGGTGATATCCATGCCGACAAGCTCGCCGGCATCGTTCTCGAAGTGCCAGGGCGCGTTGGTGCTGCCGGTGCCGACGATCAGCTTGCCGCGATCGAGCACGGTGCGCAGCAGGCTGTCGGGCGCCGCCTGAGCCGCCGCCTTCTTGGCATCGACCGTTGCGGCGGCGGCTACCACGCCGGCCGTTGCCAGCCCCGCCATTCCCAGTTTCAGAAAATCACGTCTTTTGGATGTGTCGTTCACGGCGACCTCCTTTCGTGTTGTGTTCCCCAGTGGACGAGCGATACACGCGTCGGTGATCGACAAGGCGATTGTCTCTTACAAGAGACGCGTGTATCCTGTACAAGACAGATACTAACACCAGGAATCGACAATGCAAGATGGCGAAACTCTCGCGGAGTGGCAGACCGGAACGGACGAGGAGAAGCCCGCGAACTCACGCGAGAAGGGCCTCAACCGGGTGCTGCACATTCTGGACTTCCTGCACGCCACCCAGCGCGCGATCGGCATAGGCGAGCTGGCCAAGGGGGTGAACGCGCCGCGATCGACGACCTACACGCTGGTGCGCGAGCTGGTCGACGCCGGGCTGCTGGAGCTGACCGGCGACGGCAACCGGGTCTATTTCGGCAAGAAGCTCTACCTCTATGGAATGGCCTATATGCGCGGCAACGACATGCTGCGGCGCGGGCGGCAGGAGGTCGACACGCTTTCGCACGAGACGGGCGAAACGTCCGAACTGTGCATGCTGCAGAGCGGCCGCTACACGATCATCCATTCCAGTCCCGGCACGAGGCCGTTCCGCATCAGCTCGGCCACCGGCCTGCAGATACCGCTCCCCTGGACCGCTTCCGGCAGGCTGCTGCTTGCGGGCTTCGACCGGGACCGGATCGAAGCCATGGTATCCGAGGCCGACCTCATCCTGCCGGATGGCCGCAAGCTGAAGCTCGACGATTTCATCGACGACATCGGCAAGGCGCGAGCCACCGGCTATTGCGTGACCTCCGGGCTTGTCGACGCCTACACCAAGTGCCTGGCGGCGCCGGTTTTTTCGGCGCCGGGCAAGGTCGAGGCAACGATGTGCCTTGTCGTTCCGATAGACACATCCGAGGAGCGGACAGCCGAGCTCATCGCCCTGCTGCGCGAGCGCGCGGCACGGCTGTCGATCGCGGCGTGAGCCGATCGGGCTGGGACGCCCGACCGCGCGTCAGGCGATTATGTCTGGAATGATGCGGTCTTCCAGCGCCATCAGCCGGTCCTTGAGGAAGAGTTTCTTCTTCTTCATGCGCTGAATCTGCAGGGGGTCGCAGCCGGTGGCGATCATCGCATTGATGGCGGCGTCGAAATCGGCGTGTTCCTGCTTCAGGCGGGAAAATTCGAGCCGGATCTCGGCCTGTTCCTGTTCGGACATTCTCTACCGTCTGCACGTCTGCGGCGCCCAAGAGATGGGCCTGATTGGGCGGGGCCGGTGGGATTTTGCAACCGGCGGGCCGCTCATATCACATTTCACATTGTCGTGGAATGCTACCACGCGGCATTCGACATCGACATCGGTTGGTGGCAGAGTGTCATCGTGCTGTCACAGATGCGGACTGGCGGTGGGCGCATTTTGGCGGCTGCAATCGAGGAAAATCATGAAAGGGAGAACCAATCATGTCTCTTGCATCCCATCTTGATGAGTTGCAGCGGAAACACGGTGACATCGAGCGCGAGATCACCGATGCGATGAACCATCCGTCGGTCGACGACCTCGAAATCGTGAATCTCAAGCGGCGCAAGCTGGCAATCAAGGACGAGATTGAAAAGCTGAAGGCGAAACCGACGACGCACTGACGCTCCTTTAACAAAGCCGCGCCGCCTTCGGTGCGATCATCTCTCCGGTGGCAGCCCTGTCGCCGGAGATGTTTCCTTCTTTATCCCGATAAAGGTTCCCACGGCTTAAGGCATGCGGATCGCGTGCCTCGGGCGCCATATATCGGACTGTTCTTGCCATTCACCTCGGCATGCGGGTGGCCCGGCAGTCGGCCACCGCGGTCAGCAACGGTCGCATCGCCGCCCGCCAATTTGCGGCTTCCGCT
>NZ_RZOS01000194.1:0-10195 GCF_004022605.1 Mesorhizobium sp. M4B.F.Ca.ET.089.01.1.1 | reverse complement strand
GTGCTCATCATCCTGAAGCCGTCCTCTGCCGCCTTCTCAATGTCTTCCGGCTTTGCGCTGGTCGGCAGCATCGCTTTCGGCTTCGCCATCATCCTTGGCCGTCGTCTGCGCGGCACCAGCGACACAACGCTCGTCACCTGGCAGACCATCGGCACGCTGATTGTCGGCGGGGTCTTGACCATCGGCGCCTGGCGCACACCGTCCGCGCTCGATTTCGGCGCCATGCTGTTGCTCGGCGTCGTCTCCTGCGCCGCCCATCTGATGATCACCAGGGCGCTGAAGCTGGCTCCGGCCTCGACGCTGGCGCCGCTGCACTACAGCCTGCTTCTGTGGGCGATCGTCTTTGGTCTGGCCTTCTTCGGCGACGTGCCAAGCCTTCGCATCCTGGTCGGCTCGGCGATCGTCGTGCTCGCCGGCATCTTCATCTTCCATCGCCAGAAGGTGGTGGAGACGGTGGTTCCCCCCGAGAACGTGCCGAAGGGCGTGAACTAGGGCTCGCAGTTCGGGCGGCTAACCCTTGCGTATCGCCGCAAGATGCCGCGAGAACTCCGCCGTCTCCATCAACGCCTTGCAGCGGACGAAACGGCCGTCGGCATAGGCGCGGAAATCGTCGACCGGATTGTTGTTGGCGAGCTGGATCAGCCCCCACAGCGTCCACAGAAGGTCGCACATCGCCTTGTAGATGACGACGCGGCCGCGCTCGGCGGGCTTCGGCGCGCGGCCGAAATAGGCGAGCATCAATTCTTCGTCCTGCGCGGCGTCGAATTTGCCTTCGACGGAGAGATCGCCGAGGTCCCAGAGCGGATCGTTCATGCCCGAATATTCCCAGTCGACGATCCACATCCTGTCACCGGTATCGAGAAAATTCTCGCACAGCGGATCGCAGTGGCAGGCGACAATTGGAATGGGGTGGGCGGCAAGCGCCGCGCGCACGCTGTCGGCCTCGCGCACCACGTCGTGATAGCCGGCGGGCAGCGCCACATCCTTGGTCGACAGCACCCTGAGATAGTCGTCGATCATCGCAAACAGCTCGAAGCGGAACGGAAACACCGCGCCGGATGAATGCAGCTTGCGGAAGGCCTCGCCGGCGCGCGCCGGACTGCCGAGCCGCGTCTTGAACTTCTCCGGCGACATCGTCTCGGCACCGGCGACGTAGCGGCTCACCAGCACGCCCGTCGCGGCGTCGGCATGCAGCACCTCGGGGCTGACCCCGGCCTTGGCCGCCTCGCGCGCCGCCACCGCCTCATTGGCGCGGTTGATATACTCCTCGGTGCCCTTGCCGGGGATGCGCAGGCAAAGATCGCCGGCCCTGTAGACGAGATTGGTCAGGCCGCCGAGCCGTTCCAGCGGTCCCTGGTAGCCCGCCAGCACCGGAATCGCGGCCAATGCCGCGCGTGCCTCGTCCGTCATTATGCCCCCGTGTTTACCTTCTCACCTTGTTTATGGAGGAACGGTTCCACAATTTTCGCCATTTGGCTATCATCCGATCAAAGTCGACTCGATCAGGCGGCGGCAACAGAAAGATGGCAGACAGCAAGCATCTTGGACCGCTCACCGCGGCCTACGCGGCGAAGCGGCCGGAAGAGGTGGCAGCGCTTTACGACCGCTGGTCCGAGACCTACGACGCCGACATGTCGGCGGCCGGTTATCGCCATCCGACGATCTGCCTGGCGCTGATCGCCCGCCATCTGGCGCGCGGCGCCGCGCCGCTGCTGGATGCCGGCGCCGGCACCGGCCTGATCGGCGAATGGCTTGCCATCACCGGCTATCCCAAGGTCGAGGCGCTCGATATTTCGCAAGGCATGCTGGACAAGGCTGCCGCCAAAGGCGTCTACACGGCGCTTCACTGCCTGGCGATGGGTGGGCCATTGCCCTTCGCGGACAATGCCTATGCCGGCATCGTCTCGGCAGGCGTCTTCACTTCAGGCCATGTCGGCGCCGAGGGTCTGGACGAGTTGATCCGCATCTGCCGGCCGGGCGGGGTTATCGTGCTCACGGTCAAGAACACGCTGTGGGAGGCCGGCTTTGCTAAGCGCGTCGCCGCGCTCGAGGCAGGGCGCACGGTCGTCCGCGTCGAAGAAACCGCGCCCTATGTCTCAATGCCCGGCGAGGCCGACACGGTGCCCAGCCGCGGCCTGGTCCTGCGCGTGATCTGAAGCCCTAGGCTTTGATTTTTTCCCCGGCCGGATCGTACATCGGCTCGAGATGGATCTTTGCCGGCGTCCGCTCCATCGCCACCACCAGCTCATAGTCGCCGGATGCGAGAAAATCGTCGCCGACGCCGGCGGCGTTGCGCACATAGCCGTAGCCGATGTTCTTGCCCAGCGTGTAGCCATAGCCGCCGCTGGTGAGATAGCCGACCGGCTCGCCATTGCGCAGGATGGTCTCGCGCCCGACCAGGACGATCGCGGGGTCGTCGACAGTAAAGCCGGCAAAGCGTTTCTTCAGCGCCTCGCCGGCGGCGTCCTCTAGTGCCCTTCGGCCGACGAAGTCGGTGTTCTTGCGAAGCTTCACCGCCCAGCCGAGGCCAGCCTCCTGCGGCGTGTCGTTGGGCGTGATGTCGGAACCCCAGGCGCGGTAGCCTTTCTCCAGCCGCAGCGATTCCAGCGCCCGGTAGCCGATCGGGCGGATGCCGTGCGCCTCGCCCGCCGCCATGAGCGCGTCGAACACCTCGCCGGTCGCCGCGATCGGCACATGCAGTTCCCAGCCGAGCTCGCCGACATAGGTGACGCGCAGCGCCTTGACCGTATGGCCGGCGATCTGGATCTCGCGCGCATGGCCGAACGGGAAGGCGGTGTTGGAGGCATCCGCGTCCGTCACCGCCGACAGCACGTCGCGGGCGCGCGGCCCCATCAGCGTCAGCGTGCCGAAATCCTCCGTGACATCCTTGAGCGCCACGTCGAGCCCCTTGCCGACATGGTCCTCGATCCACGACAGATCATGGGTGCGGAAGCCGGTGCCGGTGACGATGTAGAACCTATCCTCGCCGAGCCGCGACACGGTCAGGTCAGCCTCGATGCCGCCGCGCGTGTTGAGAAGCTGCGTATAGGTCAGCCGGCCGACCGGCTTGGCGACGTCGTTGGAGCAGATCCAGTCGAGCGATTTCAAGGCATCCGCGCCGGTCATCTCGTATTTGGCGAAGGACGACTGGTCGAAGATGCCGACCTTCTCACGAACATGCCGATGTTCCTCGCCGACCGCCTCGAACCAGTTCTGCCGGCCCATCGAATAGACGTCCTCCGGCTCGACGCCGTCGGGCGCGAACCAGTTCGGCCGCTCCCAGCCGAGCTTCGAACCGAACACGGCGCGGTGCCCGCCCAGCCGTTCATAGAGCGGCGAGACGATGCGCGGCCGGCCGGAGAGATATTCCTCATGCGGGAAGCCGATCGTGTAGTGCTTGCCATAGGCCTCCAGCGTGCGGTCGCAGACCCATTGCCGGTCGCGGTGCAGGTTGGAAAAACGCCTGATGTCGACGACCCAGAGGTCGAGCGGCGCCTCGCCGTCGACCACCCATTGCGCCAGCACCCAGCCGGCGCCGCCGCCAGACGCGATGCCGAAGGCGTTGAAGCCGGCGCCGACGAACATGTTGGCGCATTCGGGTGCCACGCCTAGGATGAAATTGCCGTCCGGCGTAAAACTTTCCGGCCCGTTGATCATCTGCTTGACGCCGGCATGGGCCAACGCCGGCACGCGCTCGATCGCCTGCGCCATATGCTGCTCGAAATGATCGTAGTCGTCGTCGAACAGCCGGAATTCCCAGTCGTTGGGAACGTCGCCCGTCGTCCAGGCCTGCGGGTTCGGCTCATAGCCGCCCATCACCAGCCCGCCGACCTCTTCCTTGAAGTAGGTGCGGCGGTCGGGGTCGCGGATCGTCGGCGCGTCGGTCGCCAGCCCGTCGATCTTCTCGGTGATGATGTACTGGTGCTTGACCGGCTGCAGCGGCACGTTGATGCCGGCCATCGCGCCAACCTGGCGGGCCCATTGCCCGGCGCAGTTCACCACCTTGTCGCAGGCGATGTCGCCCTTGTCGGTCTTCACCGTGGTGATGCGGCCGTCCTTCATCGCGAAGCCGGTGACGCGCACCTCCTCGAACAGTTTCGCGCCATGCATGCGCGCGCCCTTGGCCAGCGACTGGGTGATGTCGGAGGGGCTCGCCTGCCCGTCGGTCGGCAGCCAGGAGGCGCCGACGAGGTCGCCGGTCTCCATCAGCGGCCACATCTTTTTCACCTCGTCCGGCGACAGCAATTGCATGTCCATGCCGAAGCTTTTCGCCGTCGTCGCCAGCCGCCTGAACTCAGTCCAGCGGTCGGCATTGGTGGCCAGCCTGAGGCACCCGGTCATCTTCCAGCCGGTGGCGAGCCCGGTCTCGGCCTCCAGCCCCTTGTAGAGCTCGACTGAGTATTTCAGCACGCGCGTGATCGAGGCCGACGAACGCAGCTGGCCGACCAGCCCGGCCGCATGCCAGGTCGAGCCCGAGGTCAGTCTGCCCTGCTCCAGGAGCACGACATCGGCCTTGTGGTCGCGCGCCAGATGATAGGCCGTCGAGCAGCCGATGATGCCGCCGCCGATGACGACGATCCCGGCCTGGCTGGGCAAAGTCATGGGCTCAGCCTTCCGTATTTGGTCTGGTAGTGGTCCAGCGCCGCGTCGAGCCGCGTCAGATTCTCCTCGGTGTAGGCGACGTAGTCGATGCCGGGCGCGTCAAGATAGAGTTCGGAGACCATGCTCCACATCGCCTCGCGCAGCAGCGAGGCGCATTGCATCGCCGCATGCGAGCGGCGGATGGCGTCGTCGGGCTCCTTCATGAAATAGGCGGTGAGCAGGGCGAAGGATTCCTCGTCGCTCAGGCCGGCGTTGGAGGCCGAGCCGGCAAGGTCGAACATCGCCGTGTTGAAGCCCGCATATTCGAAGTCGATCAGCCACAGCCTGTTGCCGTCGTCGAGAATATTGGCCGGCAAAAGATCGTTGTGGCCGAAGACGATAGGCAGCAGTTTTTGCGCGCGTTCCAGTTCATCGGCGAGCGTCAGGTAGCGGGGCAATTCGTCCCGCTTGCGGCTGCCGCCTTCATCCAGCGTGCGCGCATAGTCGCGGATGACGTGGAACACCCAGAACATGAAACCGGCGCCGGAGACGTGATTGGGCATTTCGCGGTGGAAGCCGCGCATCAGGGCGGCGACGCGGCCGATGTTGGCGCGCACGTCCTCGGCGGTATAGGTCCTGGCGCCGAGATACTGCGTCACCATGATGCCCGGCTCGGCATAGCGGACGGCCGGCGCGAAGCCCGCGGCATGCGCCGCGCGCGAGGTCATCACCTCGCGCTCGCGAAAGACGTGGTGGAACGGAAAATCCTGGCCGAAGCGCACCACATGCCGTCCGGCCGCGTCCTGGACCAGGTAGTTGGCGTTGCTCAGGCCGCCCGGCAGCGGCTCAATCTCGATCGTGCCGGTCCAGCAGGGCAGGGCGCGGATGCGGTCTTCGACGGTCACGGTCTATCCCTGGTTAGGCTGAGCTTCGACAAAGCGCCACGGACAGGGCGGCGACGGCGGAGGGGAATGGGAAAATCTCGTCGGTGCGGGACGCCAGGACCGGTATCCCGCACCGCACCGACGAGCCCCTTGGCCAGGTTTGTGATCCCGGCATCCGCCCCCGCGGATCTGAAAATGCCTTGCACCAGGCCCGTTCCGGGTGATCTGGTCCGTGAATTGCGGCTCCGCCATCACCTTCCCGTGGCGCTTTCGAGCCTGTCACCTTTCTTCGATCTCACGCCAGTGTTGGTCGGCTGTCAATCAAAAGCCGTGACTTTTTTTGGGTGTTTTGCCCGAAAGTATAAGCACTTCCTTTAAAAACGGCAGGATTGCCTTAGAATCGGTCAAAATCCTGGAAGCCCGTATGATCCATTCGAAACGGCATGGCGAGATTTTGCGGCTCCTCAACGAGGAGGGCACCATCACCATCGCCAGCCTGGCCGACCGGCTGGGAGTCTCGCTGGAGACCGTGCGCCGCGACGTCAAGCCACTCACCAATGACGGCTCGATCCTGAAGATGCACGGCGCCGTCAGTCTGCCGGCAATGGCGGGCGAAGCGCCGTTCGAGCGGCGCATGCGCGAGAATGCCGACGCCAAGCGCGCCATTGCCCGCATGGTCGCCGCCACCATACGCGATGGCGAGTCGGTCATGCTCGATACCGGCACGACCACTTCGTTCCTTGCCCGCGAGCTGCTCGGCCACCGGCGGCTCACCGTCGTCACCAATTCGTCGGACATCGCCCGCACGCTGGCCACCGTCAACGGCAACAAGGTCTACATGGCCGGCGGCGAGTTGCGCAGCGATTCCGGCGCCGCCTTCGGCGTCTCGGCCATCGACTTCGTCAGCCGCTTCTCCGTCAGCCACGCGGTGATCTCCATCGGCGCGGTCGACGCCGTCGCCGGCCTGATGGACTACGATCTGGAAGAGGCGGAGTTCGCCCGCATGGTGCTGTCGCGCGGCCAGCGCTCTGTGGTGGTCACCGATCAAAGCAAGTTCGGCCGCCAGGGTCTGGTCCGGGTCTGCGGCTTCGACGGCTTTTCCGAACTCGCCACCGACCTGCCGCCGCCGCGCGACATCGCCGCCGCGCTCGCCGCGGCCGGCGGGCGGATCAGCATAGCCGGTGGCGACGACAGCTAAGACCGGGACAGCGATGTTGTGGGCCGCCAAGTGGCCCGCTTTCCTTCCGCCCTGCGCCAGTGTTTAGTCCCGCCATGGCTTTCACCATCCGCCAGCTGCAGTTCTTCGTCGCCGTCGCCGAGCAGGGCACCGTGTCCGGCGCCGCGCAGAACCTCTCCATCTCGCAATCCTCGGTCACCGAGGCGATCAAGGAACTGGAAAGCGACCTCGGCGTCGAACTGTTCGAGCGCCATCCGCGCGGCCTCAACATCACCCACAAAGGCCACCAGTTCCTGCGCCACGCGACCAAGATCCTCGCCGATGTGTCGGACGCCCGCCGCGCCTTCTTCGGCGACCAGCTGGTGGCCGGCGGCCGCCTCCAGCTCGGCGTCACCTCGCTGGTCGCCGGCTATGTGCTGTCCGATCTTCTCGCCCGCTACCGTCGCGCCTATCCCGGTGTCGAGGTCTCGGCCATCGAGGACAATGGCGACTATCTCGAGCACCTTTTGATCGGCGGCAAGCTCGATATCGCCGTCATGGTCACCTCGAACCTGCGCGACCGCACCGCGCTGCAGTCGGAAATCCTCGAGGTCTCGGCCTATCGCCTGTGGGTGCCGCTCAGCCACAAACTCGCCAGCGCCGACATTATCGATCTCAGCGACATCGTCTCGGAGCCGCTGATCATGCTGACCGTCGACGAGATCGAGGAGAACACCGGCAAGCTGCTCGCGGCGCTCGGCGCCAGGCCGCATGTCGCCTTCCGCACCCGCTCGGTCGAGGCGGTGCGCAGCCTCGTCGCCACCGGCGCCGGCGTGGCGCTGCTGCCCGACCTCGTCTACCGGCCATGGTCGCTGGAAGGCGACCGCATCGAATCGCGCGATATTTCCGGCGCCTTGCCGGTGGTCCAGGTAGGCATGGTCTGGCGCCGCGGCTCCAGCCTGCCGCAGGCCGCGCGCGACTTCATCGGCCTTGCCCAGTCGCAGCGCATGGTCCGCCAGCGCCCCTGAAAGCTCGCGCATTTATCTATCGGAAAAACCGATATCGGCTTTCTGATAAATGAATTTGCGAAACCGGGAATTTCGCAGCAACCTCCGGTTAGGGAACCAAAAGCCGCCGCAGAGTGCGGCCCCTTGGAGCGCCGCCCATTTTCCTGGTCGGCGGACGCTTCAATGTTTTGAGGGTGCGCGTGATCTTATCGGAGACATGCGCCAAAATGGGAGATCGATGATGAATTCATTCCTGAAGTCGTGCACTGCATTGACGGTCGCGCTGACCTTCTCCGGCCAGGCCGTCGCCCAGGTCAAGGAACTCGGCAAGGGCGAGGGCGAGGTCAACATCGTCGCCTGGCCGGGCTATATCGAGCGCGGCGAAACCGACAAGGGCTATGACTGGGTCACCTCCTTCGAGAAGGAGAGCGGCTGCAAGGTCAACGTCAAGACCGCCAACACGTCGGACGAGATGGTCTCGTTGATGAACGAGGGCGGCTTCGACCTCGTCACCGCGTCGGGCGATGCTTCGTTGCGCCTCGTCGCCGGCAAGCGCGTGCAGCCGATCAACACCGATCTCGTCCCGAGCTGGAAGAGCGTCGACGACCGGCTGAAGGACGCCCCCTGGTTCACGGTCGACAAGGTGCATTACGGCGTTCCCTATCAGTGGGGCCCGAACGTGCTGATGTACAACACCGACGTCTTCAAGGAAGCGCCCAAGAGCTGGAATGTCGTCTTCGAGGAGATGAACCTGCCTGACGGCAAATCGAACAAGGGCCGCGTTCAGGCCTATGACGGTCCGATCCACATCGCCGACGCCGCCAACTACCTGATGTTCCACAAGCCGGAGCTCGGCATCAAGGATCCCTACGAACTGACCGAGGACCAGTACAAGGCTGCGCTCGACCTGCTGCGCGTCCAGCGCACGCTTGTCGGCCGCTACTGGCACGATGCCGCGATCCAGGTCGACGATTTCCAGAACGAGGGCGTCGTCGCCTCGGGCTCGTGGCCGTACCAGGTCAACACGCTGGTCGCCGCCAAGAAGCCGGTCTCCTCGACCGTGCCGGAGGAAGGCGTC
The DNA here is from genome assembly GCF_004022605.1 of Mesorhizobium sp. M4B.F.Ca.ET.089.01.1.1. NCBI lineage: Bacteria > Pseudomonadati > Pseudomonadota > Alphaproteobacteria > Hyphomicrobiales > Phyllobacteriaceae > Mesorhizobium > Mesorhizobium sp. M4B.F.Ca.ET.089.01.1.1. Next base: position 1,489 of record NZ_RZOS01000194.1, on the reverse strand, counting down.
ACCGGCTGGGCCGACACCACCATGATGGAGGCCGACGCCGCCCATCCGAACTGCGCCTATATGTGGCTCGAGCACTCGCTGTCGCCCAAGGTTCAGGGCGATGTCTCGGCCTGGTTCGGCTCGCTGCCGGTGGTGCCCGCCGCCTGCAAGGGCAATGAACTGCTAGGCGACGAAGGCTGCAAGACCAACGGGTACGACAATTTCGACAAGATCAAGTTCTGGAAGACGCCGGTGTCGAAATGCGCCAGCGAGAACAACCAGTGCGTCCCCTATTACCGCTGGGTGTCTGACTATATCGGCGTCATCGGCGGACGGTGATCCATTACCCTCCCCCTTGTGGGGAGGGTCGACGCGCAGCGTCGGGGTGGGGGTCCGTGCCAGCCACCCCCACCCGCGGCTTCGCCGCGACCTCCCCCCATCGAGGGGGAGGTGAAGCAGCGCGCTATCGCGATCCGACAGAACCAAACCGGCAACTGACTGACAGCCCATGACCTCGGCCGTATCCTTTCAAAAAGTCTCCCGCCATTTCGGCAGCGTTCGCGCCGTCGACGCCGTCGATCTCGACATCGCGCCCGGCGAGTTCTTCGCCATGCTCGGCCCGTCGGGCTCCGGCAAGACCACCTGCCTGCGCCTGATCGCCGGCTTCGAGCAGCCGACTTCGGGCTCGATCTCCATTTTCGGCGAGCGCGCCGAGGGCGTCCCGCCCTACCGCCGCAACGTCAACACCGTCTTCCAGGACTACGCGCTCTTTCCGCATCTGAATGTCCTCGACAATGTCGCCTATGGGCTGATGGTCAAGGGCGTCGGCAAGCCGGAGCGCCATAAGGCGGCGGAAGAGGCGCTGTCGCTGGTCAGGCTTCCTGGCTATGGCGCCCGCCGTCCCGGCCAGCTATCCGGCGGCCAGCGCCAGCGCGTCGCGCTCGCCCGCGCGCTGGTCAACCAGCCCAAGGTGCTCCTGCTCGACGAACCGCTCGGCGCGCTCGACCTCAAGCTGCGCGAGAACATGCAGGAGGAGTTGAAGTCGCTGCAGAAGGCGCTCGGCATCACCTTCGTCTTCGTCACCCACGACCAGGGCGAGGCGCTGTCGATGGCCGACCGCGTCGCCGTCTTCAACGACGGCAGGATCATGCAGATCGGCACGCCTGAAGACATCTACCAGCGCCCGAGGACACGCTTCGTCGCCGACTTCGTCGGCTCGTCCAACGTGCTGCCGCCGGATTTCGTCCAGCGCTATTGCGGCCAGCATCGCTGGGGCAGTCTGCGCCCCGAATCCATCCGCATAGGCCGCGCAGCGAAAGGCGATGGCGTTACCGCGCGCCTGGTCGGGACGAATTATCTCGGCGCCACCACGAGACTGGCGCTCGATGTCGACGGCTTGAGGCTGCACGCCATCGTACCGGCCGTCACAAAACTGCCGGCGGAAGGCGAAGCGGTGGCGCTGACGTTCAATCGCGAGCACCTGCATCTGATGGATGAGCCGGCATGATTG
>NZ_RZOS01000193.1:0-10228 GCF_004022605.1 Mesorhizobium sp. M4B.F.Ca.ET.089.01.1.1 | reverse complement strand
CTGCGAGGAGGCGATCCGGCTGGCGCGGCTCCTGCTCAGGCTGTTCCAGACCGAGCCGGAGATCATGGGGCTGACGGCGCTGCTGCTGCTGCAGCATGCGCGAGCGCCGGCACGCTTCGACGCCAGTGGCGAGATCGTGCTGCTCGAGGACCAAGATCGGTCGCTCTGGAGCCGCAAGATGATCGACGAGGGCCTGGCGCTTGTCGACAAGGCGCTGCGCCACCAGCAGCCCGGCCCCTACCAGGTGCAAGCGGCGATCGCCGCGCTGCATGCGCGGGCGGTGAAGCCCGAGGATACCGACTGGACCGAGATCGACCTGCTCTACAGCCTGCTCGAGCGCATGCAGCCGTCGCCGGTGGTGACGCTCAATCGCGCCGTCGCGGTGGCCAAGGTGCGCGGGCCCGAGGCGGCGCTCGCCATGATCGAGCCGCTTGCTGACAGGCTGTCCGGCTATTTCCACTTCTTTGGCCTCAAGGGCGGGCTGCTGATGCAGCTCGACCGCGGCGATGAGGCGCGCGTTGCCTTCGACCGGGCGATCGCGCTTGCCAACACCGCCGCCGAGGCGGCCCATATCCGCATGCATATCGACCGGCTGATGAAGGAAGGCGCCGAGCGGGCCGCGCAAAAGGCGCGCTGAGCTCTCGTCTCGAAAGTCTGGCCCAACCTTGGGCGCCGGGCTTAGACCATGCCGGGGTGGCGGTTTTTCCCCGAAACGAGTAATGCCACGCCATGAACGCGCTCCGACGTGCCCGACGGCACGGATAGGGTGGCGCATGGCTTTGTCCTGTTGCCTTGCGACGGGATCTGAAAGGGACAAAAATGACGATAGCGAAGGAAACGGCCGCACTTCTGGAGAAACTCGGCGTCGCCAAGGACGCGCTTTCCGGCGGCGACCTGATCGTGCGCAGCCCGGTGACGGGAGAGCAGATCGCGACGCTGACGACGATCTCGCCGGCGGATGCGGCCAGGACCATCGACGCCGCCCACAAGGCGTTCCAGGCCTGGCGGCTGGTGCCGGGACCGAAGCGCGGCGAGCTCGTGCGCCTGCTTGGCGAGGAACTGCGCGCGCACAAGGCCGAGCTCGGCCGGCTGGTGTCGATCGAGGTCGGCAAGATCCCGTCCGAAGGCCTTGGCGAGGTGCAGGAGATGATCGACATCTGCGATTTCGCCGTCGGCCTCTCCAGGCAGTTGTACGGCCTGACCATCGCCACCGAACGGCCCGGCCACCGCATGATGGAGACCTGGCATCCGCTGGGCGTCGTCGGCGTCATCTCGGCGTTCAATTTTCCGGTCGCGGTATGGTCGTGGAATGCTGCCCTTGCGCTGGTGTGCGGCGACGCCGTGGTGTGGAAGCCGTCGGAAAAGACGCCGCTGACCGCGCTTGCCTGCGAGGCGATCTTCAAGCGCGCGGTCAAGCGCTTCGGCAGTGACGCGCCGGCAGGACTGGCGCCGGTGCTGATTGGCGACCGCGCCGTCGGCGAGATCCTGGTCGACCATCCGAAGGTGCCGCTGGTCTCGGCCACCGGCTCGACCCGGATGGGCAGGGATGTCGGTCCGCGGCTGGCCAAGCGCTTCGCGCGCGCGGTGCTGGAACTCGGCGGCAACAATGCCGGCATCGTCTGCCCGACCGCCGATCTCGACATGGCGCTGCGCGCCATCGCCTTTGGCGCCATGGGCACGGCCGGACAGCGCTGCACGACGCTGCGGCGCCTGTTCGTGCACGAAAGCGTCTACGACGCGCTGCTGCCGCGCCTCAAGAAGGCCTACCAGAGCGTCTCGGTCGGCAATCCGCTGGAGACGTCTTCGCTGGTCGGTCCGCTGATTGACAAGGCCGCCTTCGACAACATGCAGAAGGCGCTGCAGGAAGCCACCGCCCATGGCGGCAAGGTGACCGGCGGTTCGCGGGTCGAGAACGGCCATCCGGACGCCTACTACGTGCACCCTGCGCTGGTCGAAATGCCGAAGCAGGTCGCGCCGGTTACGGAGGAGACTTTCGCGCCGATCCTCTATGTAATGAAATACACCGATTTCGACGCCGTGCTCGACGAGCACAATGCGGTCGGCGCCGGCCTGTCGTCGTCGATCTTCACCCGCGACTTGCAGGAATCCGAGCGCTTCCTCGGCGTCGACGGCTCGGACTGCGGCATCGCCAATGTCAACATCGGCACCTCGGGCGCCGAGATCGGTGGCGCGTTCGGCGGCGAGAAGGAAACCGGCGGCGGCCGCGAGAGCGGCTCGGATGCCTGGAAGGCCTATATGCGGCGCGCCACCAACACGGTGAACTATTCCAAGGCGCTGCCGTTGGCCCAGGGCGTGTCCTTCGACATCGACTGAGGCCATCGCAACTCGATGGGTTGATGACCATGATTTGCGGCATCTCCCGCACGGGGATGCCGCCGCGATCATCTGTCGGCTTGCGTGCCGAAGGCCTCAGCGAAAGCGGCGTCGATGATGGCCAGCTTCACGGCCTGGGCGGTCATGTACTCGTTGTAGAAATCGCGCGACACCCACATCACCGATTGGCCGCGTTGGCCAAGCCAGCCGATGCTGCCCATCTCCTCGGCGTCGCGCAGCTTGCGCGCAAGGTGGGTGCGCGAGAGCTTCAGCCATCCGACGAAGTCGCCGATCGAGACCACGACGGTCGGGATGCGGTCCTGGCCGGCATGATCGGGATCGATGCCCGAAATCAGCCAGTCCATGACGGCGCCGCCGTTGTTCAGCCAGGTGAACAGCGAAAAGGTCTGTTTGGGCTCGCGCACCGGGTGGGACGAAAGCAAGCCGTCGGCCACCAGCGGCTGCAGCCTGGCCAGCGCGTCGGATCGCGCAAGAAAGAGGGACAGCCGGTTCGCGCCGTCGAGACCGTCCAGCGTCTGCAAATGGGCAAGCATCCAGCCCAGCACCTCCTCCAGGCTCGACCGCGTCGGCTGCACGGGGCGAATGCGCGCGTCCTCGTCGGCCGGCACGACCTCGATGAAGTAGTGAAGCATCTCCTTGATGAAGGCGTCGGCGGTGTTGCGGCTGGCCACCTGATGCTGACGGATGGCGTCGATGATACGGGCCGCCGTCGCTTCCTTGCGGTAGTCGCCGGGGTCGCGCCTGAAATGCAGGGCCAGGCCGATATGGGCCATCAGCCAGCGCTGCTGCGTGGCAAAGACGGACGAAAGGCGCGGGTTTGCCTGGTAGGCCTGGTTCATCGCAAGCGCCTGCATCCGCACGCAGCGGTGCAGCGCCGGATGGTCGGCAATCTCTTCGGCGTTCAGCGTCATCGCCCCAGACCCGCTTACGTCTCGACGACTATAGCCGATAGCAGTTTCAACCAGCCGCCGCCAGCCGGTCGGCAGGGCATCACGCAGGTTGTGAAGAAGGCGGTTGCTCAGCCGCTATCCGGCGCTGGAAAACAGGCCTCGAAGGCCGCGTCGACAACGGCGAGCTTGGCCGCCTGGACGGCCATGTATTCGTGGTAGAATTCTTTCGAAACCCACATCAGGGAATGGCCGCGCTGGCCGGTCCAGCCGATGCTGCCGAGTTCCTCGGCGTCGTGCAGCTTGCGCGCGAGATGGGTGCGCGACAGCTTAAGCCATCTGGCAAACTCCGCGATTGAAACGATGCTGGTCGGGATGCGGTCCAACCCGGCATTCTGCGGATCGATGCCGGACATCAGCCAGTCCATGACGATGCCGCCATTGTTGAGCCAGATGAACAGGGAGAAGGTCTGCTCGGGCTCGCGTACCGGCGTCGAGGACAGCAGGCCGTCCGCGATCAGCGGCTGCAATCTGGCCAGCATTTCGGGCCGCTCGAGGAAGGTCGCCAGCCGGTTGCGGCCGTCGAGGCTGTCCAGCGTCCTCAGATGAGCGAGGACCCAGCCGGTGAATGTCTTGATGGTGGCCGCTGTCGGCTGCATGGGGTGAGCGCGCGCATCTCCGCTGGTCGGCAGATATTCGGCGATGTTGTAATGCAGCATCTCCTTGATGAAGGCTTCCGCCGTGTTGCGGCTGGCCACCGAATTCTGGCGTATGACCTTGAGGAAGCGCGCCAGGGTCAGCGCCGTGTGATGGTCGTTCGGGTCGCGCCTGAAATGCAGCGCGAGGCCGACATGGCCCATCAGCCAGCGCTGCTGCGTGGCGAAGATCGCAGCCAGCCGCGGGCTCGTCTCAAAGATCTGGATAAGCGCCCGCGACTGTTCCTGGACACCGCGGTGTACAGCCGGATGGCCGGCAATATCTTCGGCTTTAAGCGCCATCCTGCTCCTGCTCCGATTCAGCCCTCCGAACCGTGAAAACAGGGCGCACATTTCCAGCCTTCATCGTTGGTGTCCAGTGGCGCGATCACCGTACCAAAGTAGGTCAGGTTGCATTCGGGCCAAGGCCGTTTTCCCCCGTTAACTCTTTGCAACCGTTCGCAAAAACCACTCCCAACAATAGTCAGGCCGACAGCCCCGGTTGCATTGATGCACGCAAAGGGCGGGCATAGGTTTCGCGCCATCCGGCCGGCGATGATTGTCAGGACTCGAGCGCCTGCCGCAGTGCCGGACCGCTCCTGACGCGCAGGTCGAGATCGGCCTCGATATGGTCGATGTGGTGCAGCATCAGCGCGCTGGCGCGTTCGGCGTTGCCGTTCTCCAGCGCCTGCAGGATCTGCAGATGCTCGTTGTGGCCGCAGCTCGAAATGCCGGAGCGGCCATAGAGCGCGATCACCAGAGAGGAGCGCGCGACCAGTTCTTCCATGAAGCGCTGCAGGATGACGTTGCCGGCCACCGATGCCAGCAGCAGATGGAAATCGCCGGAAGCCTTGATCTCGGAGCGCCTCGCGCTCGGCCCGCGCTCGGCGATGAAGCGGCCCTCTTCTTCGAGCTGTGCCTTGAAGGCGGCAACGTCAGCCGGTGTGATGCGCCCGGCAGCGGCAATCGCGATGCCGGGCTCGATCAGCCGGCGCGAGGCAAAGACCTGGCGCGCCTCTTCCGGCGAGGGGTTGGCGACGAAGGCGCCGCGATTGCGCTCGGTGCGCACCAGGCCTTCGAAGGAAAGCATCTGCAGCGCCGCGCGCGCGACGGTACGGCTGACATCGAAAAGGGTGCCGACCTCGCCTTCCGACAGCTTTGTTCCGGGCGCCAGCCGGCGGTCGACGATGGCGTCGCGCAGCTGGTCGCGGATCGCCTGGGCGCGATCCTCGTTGGCATTGTCGACGGCAGGGAAGGTCTGGTCGGCGATGTTCATGGCGGTAAGGTCCCTCAGCACTTCTAGCCTGAATCGGGCCGCCTGCACGAGAGCCAAAGTGAACGCAATCGCAGAAAAGATTGCATACGATTTCTGCTTACATCGCCAACAATCGCCCATAATTTGTGCATCGCACAAGAATGCCGCTTTGTCAGGCGGTGGGCGCGGCCGCCGATTTTTCCGAGGATTCAACCGCTTGAGGGTAGCGGCGGGCAACTGGCACGCATGATGCTTTGGTTAATCCGAGCAAAGAGGAGCCCGGATGTCCAAAGCCGCCGAGATCGACATCGTGTCCGTTTCGAAAGTCTACGGCGCAACCACCGCTGTCGAGGACATCAGCCTCAAGATTCCGGCCGGCACCTATTGCTGCCTGCTCGGTCCGTCCGGCTGCGGCAAGACCTCGACGCTGCGCATGATCGCCGGGCACGAAAGCATCTCCAGCGGCGACGTCCGTCTCGGCAACGTTGTCGTTACCGACCTGCCGCCGGCCAGGCGCGGCACCGCCATGATGTTCCAGTCCTATGCGCTGTTTCCGCATCTCGACCTTGTCGACAACGTCGCCTTCAGCCTGAAGATGAAGGGCGTCGGCAAGGCGGAGCGCCACGCCAGGGCGCTCGACGTGCTGAAGCTGATGCAGATGGACGGCTATGCCAGCCGCCGTCCGGCGCAGCTTTCGGGCGGGCAGCAGCAGCGTGTGGCGCTGGCGCGCGCGCTGATCACCGACCCCGAAGCGCTGCTGCTCGACGAGCCGCTTTCGGCGCTCGATCCATTCCTGAAGATCCGTATGCGGGCGGAGCTGAAGAAACTGCAGGCCTCGCTCGGCATCACCTTCGTCCACGTCACCCACAGCCAGGAGGAGGCGATGGCGCTGGCCGACCTGATCGTGGTGATGAACGATGGCCGCATCGAGCAGGCGGCGCCGCCGCGCACGGTGTTCGAACGGCCGGCGACCGCGTTCGTCGCCCGCTTCATGGGCGACCACAATGTCGTCTCCGGGCGTGTCAGCGGCGAGCGCGACGGCTTGGTGTTCTTCGATGTGCCGGGTGGCGCCTCACTGGCCGCGAGCGGGCAGGCCCGCGAACCCGGCGCGCCGATCGACATCGCCATCCGCACCGACCATGTGCGCGTCGGCGAAGCGCCGGCGGCGGGGCTCGGCTTCAGCGGCATCGTTTCCAACGTCGAATATCGCGGCGCGACCGTGAAGCTCTCGGTCAATGGCGCCGGCATCGAGGATTTCACCGTCATCCTCGATGACGAGAGCTTCTACGCCAGGCCGGTCGCCGTCGGCGACGCGGTACCGATCGCCTGGGATGTCGAGGACGCGATCATCCTCGGCCGTCTCAATTCCTGAACCATCACAACCAAAAAGGGGAACTGACAATGACCAACACCACCGACAAGAAGACAGGCATTTCCCGCCGCTCGCTGCTCAAGACGGGTGCCGCGGCGGTCGGCCTTGCCGCCGGCTCAGGCATCGTCACCGGCTTCCCGACGATCTGGGCGCAATCGAACATCACGCTGCGCCAGTTCGGCACCGGCGTGTCGAACCTCAATGCCATCGCCGAGAAGTGCAAGGCGGACCTCGGCATCACGCTGGAGATGACGGCGACCGATTCCGACGCCGCCGCGCAGCGCGCGGTGACGCAGCCCGACAGTTACGACATCGCCGACATCGAATACTGGATCTGCAAGAAGGTGTTTCCCACCGGCGTGCTGCAGCCGATGGATGTCAGCAAGCTGAAATATTACGACGAACTGGTGCCGCTGTTCAAAACCGGCAAGCTGACGCCGGACAGCGTCATCGCCCAGGGTACCGCGCCGCACACGGTCGGCTATGTCGAGGCGCAGGACAGCAAGGTCTTCGCCAAGGCGCCGACCGACTGGTTCACCATGGTGCCGACGATCTACAATGCCGACACGCTGGGCATCCGTCCCGACCTCGTCGGCCGCGACATCACCACCTGGGCCGACATCATGGACCCGGCCTTCAAGGGCAAGACCGCGATCCTCAACATTCCGTCGATCGGCATCATGGACGCGGCGATGATCATGGAGGCCACCGGCAACATCAAATACGCCGACAAGGGCAACATGACCAAGGAGGAGATCGACAAGACGATCGACTTCCTGATCAAGGCCAAGCAGGCCGGGCAGTTCCGCGCCTTCTGGAAGTCCTTCGACGAGAGCGTCAATCTGATGGCGTCGGGCGAAGTGGTGATCCAGTCGATGTGGTCGCCGGCCGTGGCCGCGGTCCGCTCGAAGGGCATTGCCTGCCGGTTCCAGCCGCTCAAGGAAGGCTATCGCTCCTGGGGCGGCGGCCTCGGCCTTGCCGCGCATCTCAAGGGCGCCGAGCTCGACGCCGCCTACGAATACATCAACTGGTACACGTCCGGCTGGGTCGGCGGCTATCTCAACCGCCAGGGCTACTACTCGGCCAACATGGTGTCGGCCAAGAAGTTCATGTCCGAGGACGAGTGGGGCTACTGGATCGAAGGCAAGGCGGCCAAGGGCGATATCCTGTCGCCGGACGGCAAGGTCATGGAGAAGGCGGGCGCGGTGCGCGACGGCGGCTCGTTCGAGCAGCGCATGGGCAAGGTCGCCTGCTGGAACTCGGTCATGGACGAGGACCGCTACATGGTGAAGCGCTGGAACGAGTTCATCGCCGCGTGATGCACTGATGGCGGATGACGGCGCGACGCCGTCGTCATCCGCAAACACAACCACTCGTCGGATATCCAGCATGACAGTCGCGCTCGAACGCCCTGCAATGGCCGCGGCCAGGCCCGTAAGGCGCCGTCGTTTCTCGATTGGCGCCATCGCCCCCTATCTGCAGGCGACGCCGCTTGCCCTGATCCTCGGCGCGTTCCTGCTGCTGCCGATCCTGATGATCGTTGTCGTCAGCTTCTGGGACTACGATTTCGCGGCGATGTATCCGGATTTTCTGACCACCAATTATGCGGATGTGCTCGGTTCCTGGGTCACCTGGAAGACCTATCTCAACACGCTGAAATACGCGGCCATCGTCTGGGCGCTGACGCTCTTAATCGGCTTCTGGGTCGCCTATTTCCTCGCCTTCCACATCCGCACCACGGCCATGCAGATGGTGCTGTTCCTGGTCTGCACCGTGCCGTTCTTGACCTCCAACATCATCCGCATGATCTCGTGGATCCCGGTGCTTGGCCGCAACGGGCTGGTCAACTCGACGCTGGTGCAGCTGGGGCTGGTGCCGAAGCCGGTCGAATGGCTGCTCTATTCCGAATTCGCCGTGGTGCTCGCCATGGTGCATCTCTACACGCTGTTCATGGTGACGCCGATCTTCAACACGCTGATGCGCATCGACCGCTCGCTGTTCGAGGCCGCGCGCGACGCCGGCGCTTCCGGCTGGCAAATTTTGTGGAACGTCGTCATCCCGCTGGCCAAGCCAGGCATGGCGATCGGCACCATCTTCGTCGTCACGCTGGTGATGGCCGACTTCTCCACCGTGCAGGTGATGTCGGGCGGGCAGAGCGCCTCGGTCGCGCTGATGATGAAGAACCAGATGTCGCTGCTGCAATATCCGGCCGCCGCCGCCAACGCGGTGGTGCTTCTGGTGCTGGTGCTTTTGATGGTCGCCGGCATCCTGCGCATCGTCGACATCCGCAAGGAGCTCTGAGGCGATGCACCGCGAGAAGCGAACTCTCGAATTCTACCTGCTGGCGGCGTTCTTCGCGCTGTTCGTGCTGTTTCTCTACGGGCCGCTGTCGGCGATCCTGATCCTGTCCTTCCAAGGCGAGAATGGCGGGCTGACCTTCCCGCTCAACGGCGTCTCGCTGCACTGGTTCGCCAATCTGTTCGAGAAGCAGGCGGTAGGCGATTTCGGCGGCAGCTTCAGGCGCTCGCTGGCGCTCGGCCTGATGGTGATGGCGGTAACGGTCACGGTGTCGCTGCTCGCCGGGCTCGCCTTCCGTCGCAAGTTTCGCGGCGCCGCGGCCTTGTTCTATCTCGCCGTCGCCAGCCTGGTCGTGCCGTCGATCATCATCAGCCTCGGCATCGGCGTCGTCTTCCAGCAGATCGGCTTTCGTCCCGCGTGGTACACGTCGGCTTTCGGCGCGCATCTGACCTGGACCTTGCCGTTCGGCGTGCTGATCATGTTCGCCGTCTTCAACCGCTTCTCGCCGGCCTATGAGGAAGCCGCGCGCGATCTCGGGGCGTCGTCCTGGCAGACCTTCGCGCATGTGGTGCTACCGATGATCGCGCCCAGCCTGATCGGCGTCGGCCTGTTCGGCTTTACGCTTTCCTATGACGAGTTCGCCCGCACGCTGATGACGTCGGGCAGCTTCAACACGCTGCCGCTCGAGATCTACGGCATGACGACGAATGTAACGACGCCGGTGCTCTATGCGCTTGGCACGGTGACCACCGTGTTCTCTTTCCTGGTGATCCTGCTGACGCTCGGCGCGATCGTCTATGTCGGCCGCCGCCGGGCGCGAGCCTGAACGGAGCCAACGTGCAGATTCTTGTGGTGAACCCGAACACGACCGCCAGCATGACCGAAACCGTCGCGGCGGCCGCCCGCTCGGTTGCCAGCGTCTCGACGGAGATCTTCGCAGTCACCTCGTCGATGGGGCCGGTGTCGATCGAGGGCTACTACGACGAAGCACTTGCCGTGCCCGGCCTGCTGGTCGAGATCGCCGCCGGCGAGCGTGCCGGCGCGCAGGCGGCGATCATTGCCTGCTTCGACGACACCGGGTTGGACGCGGCGCGCGCCATGGCGACCATCCCGGTCATCGGCATTTGCGAAGCGGCGCTCAGCGTCGCCTCCTTCATTGCCCAGCGCTTCAGCGTGGTGACCACCACCGAACGTTCGCGCGTGCCGGTCGAAGAGCTGGTGCGGCGCTACGGCATGGCCGCGCGAGCCCGCGTGCGCGCCGCCGACATTCCGGTCCTGGCGCTGGAGGACCCGTCGTCGGGCGCCATCGTCAAGCTGCGCGACGAGATCGCGTGCGCCATCGAGCAGGATCGCGCGGCCATGCCGT
>NZ_RZOS01000192.1:0-10327 GCF_004022605.1 Mesorhizobium sp. M4B.F.Ca.ET.089.01.1.1 | reverse complement strand
TCAGCGCGGTGCGCCCGGGAAACTCCAGCGGATTGACGCCGAACAAGCCGAGCCAGAAGAAGGTCTTCGACAGGCCGTCGAAGGAGACCGAGGACAGCGCAAGCAGCAGGAAGGCGATGCCGGCTGTCGGCAACGGCTCGGCGGAGAGCAGTTTGGCGCCCGGCCAGCAGAGACTGAGGAGGCACTTCGCATCGCGCTCAACAACAGCAAAGCGCGCGACCATGGCGAAGAACACGCTCAGGAACTCGCCGCGCCGGCTCCATTCGCGATGGCCGAAGACGAGCATCAGGATGAAGTTCTGCAGCCAGTAGAGGCCGGCGGCGTATGCCAACCGGGCCGGGTCGTCGGGCGCCGGGTCGATCAACTCGAACCAGGCGAAGGCGAAGAACAGCCCGACGGCCGGCCAGCAGGCTAGCCATGCGGGCAAGCGTCCGTCCTGTTCACCGCCGCGTCCGATCAGGCGGCTGACGACCCGCCACGGTCCGTACCAGGGGTTCAGCCACGACCAGAGATCACCGAGCGCGCCCTGCAACAAAGCCAAGCCCACCCAGAGCAGCGTCCATATGACGAGCGGCAGCGGGTTGGACAGTGGATCGCGGCTGCCGAACAGGCCGGCGGCAAGGAGGATTGCGAAGCCGGCAAAAGATATCGCGCTGACGATCGTGCGAGAGGCGTCACCGAGGGCAAAGAGCGGCAGGCGCCGGCGCCAGAAGCGATCGAGCGCTTCCGGCGGTAGCAGGGCCAGGACGAGGAAGCTGACGGCGACGGCGAGCGCGCCGCCGGCGACGTAATAGCCGGTGGGAAGGAGGAGGACATGGCCGCGATCTGAGGCGTGGGCGAAGGCGGAAGTGGGGAGGGATGCGAAGGCTGCTGCGAGAGCCAATCGCGAAGGTTCGCGCCCTACGGCGTCCCCCTCAGTCCTGCCGGACATCTCCCCCACTTGGGGGGAGATCGCACTATCTTCAGAGGCAAGCGTCTGCAATTGAGAAGTGGCGCCTGCTCGGATGGCTTGGCACCCTTCCTCTCCCCCGTCGATCGGGGGAGAGGTGTCGAGCGTAGCTCGACGGAGTGGGGGTCGACCCTGGCGCGGGTCAGGACGACGCGTGCAAGCGATCCTCTTTCCTATGCCCGTTGCGGCGGTTGCCAGGTGGTTCCCCCACTCCGTCGCCACTTCGCGGCGCCACCTCTCCCCCCTCCGGAGGGAGAGGAAAGCAGCCTCAGTGGGGGAGATGTCCGGCACGACAGAGGGGGGCGCGAAGAAACTCGGCATATCGAGCCTTGCAATCTCGCTTGACGATGCGGGATCAGCACAGGCCACAGGCGCAGCCTTTAAACCTTGACCAGCTGCCTCACCCGGTCCTTCTCGCCGAATATCCTCAGGTAGCGCTTGATCTCCTTCAAGTCCCCGGTCGCCTTGGCCGGATTGTCGGAGAGCTTGACCGCAGGCCTTCCATTGGCCTCGGTGACCTTGCAGACCAGCGAGATGGCATCCAGGCTGTTGGTTTCGGTCGGCGCGCAGCCCTCGAAATCGTTGGTGAGGTTGGTGCCCCAGCCGAAAGACATGCGCACCTTGCCGCGGAAGTGGCGGTAGGTCTCCTCGATCGTCTCGACCTCGAGCCCGTCGGAGAAGATCAGCAGCTTCTGCCTGGGGTCCTTGCCCCTCTCGCGCCACCACTCGATGATCTTCTCGCCACCCTCGATCGGCGGCGCGCTGTCGGGGCGGAAGCCGGTCCAGTCGGCGACCCAGTCCGGCGCGTCACGCAGGAAGGATGCGGTGCCGAACGCGTCCGGCAGCACGATCAGCAAATTGCCGCCATAGTAGCGCTGCCAGTCCTGCAGCACCTTGTAGGGCGACTGCTTGAGCTCCTCTTCCGAATTGGCGAGGGCGGCAAACACCATCGGCAGCTCATGTGCGTTGGTGCCGAGCGCCTCGAGGTCGTTGTCCATGGCAAGCAGGACGTTGGAGGTGCCGGTGAAGGCCTGGCCGATGCCTTCCTTCAAGGCTTCCACACACCAGCGTTGCCACAGGAAGGAGTGGCGGCGGCGGGTGCCGAAATCGGAGATGCGGATGCCCGGCAGCGCCTTCAGCCGCTCGGTCTTTGCCCACATCTTGGCCTTGGCGCGGGCATAGAGCACGTCGAGCGCGAACGGGCCGAAGGCGCGCATGGCCGCGCGCGATCGCAGTTCATTGATGATGGCCAGCGCCGGGATCTCCCACAGGGTCGTGTACATCCAGGGACCGCTGAAGGAGAGCTCGTACTGGCCGTCGCGCTTGGACAGCTCGTATTCGGGCAACTGGAAATCCTCCAGCCAGGCAAGGAATTCCGGCTCGAAGATCTGCTTGCGGCCATAGAAGGTGTTGCCGCCGAGCCAGATCATCTCCTTCTTGGAGAAGCGCAAGGTGCGGGCGTGGTCGAGCTGGTCCCGCAGTTCCTGCTCGTCGATCTCGTCGGCGAGGCGCACCGAGGTTGTGCGGTTGATCAGCGAGAAAGTGGTTTCGACCTTGGGATACATGCCCCAGATCATCTGCAGCATCAGAAGCTTGTAGAAATCGGTGTCGAGCAGGCTGCGGACGATCGGGTCCAGCTTCCAGGTGTGGTTGTAGACGCGCCGCGCAATATCGGTCTTTGCCATCTCGTCCTGTCGCCTTCGCTGCTCACTCTAGCGCTTGCTTGCGCAATTCCGGCCGCTTTTCCTGGAACTGCTTCACCCCAGCCTCTTAGCATTGAATTTTCGGCAACGCCTCCCGCTTTGCGGGCTGGCCCGACAAAAAGAAGTCGCCCCGGTCCAGCCGTCAGGACGCCGTCCTGGCGCCGATCACCCTCAGCGCCGGGCGCTTCCGACGGCTGCCGATGCGCCCCGCGACCGGCGCGTCGGCGCGGCCGTCGGCCTGTTCCTTCTCGGCGAACAGCCAGTCGATGAAGAGCTGGACGATCGGCGTCGACCTCATCTCGTTGCGGCAGACGACGTAGAAGTCGTCGACCGCCGGCACCGACAGGCTGAACGGCGCGACCAGCAGGCCCCTGGCCAGCAGCGTGCTCGCGGTGACGGAATCGCCGAGCGCGACGCCATGGCCATGCACGGCGGCCTCGGTCGCGGTGCGCGCGTCGCCCAAATGATGGCGGCGGCCGCGCTCCAGGTCCAGCGCGTCGGCGGCGGCCAGCCAGGTGTGCCATTCGCGGCCGTCGTCGCCATGCAGGATGACATGGTCGGCGAGATCGCGAACGGTGCGGATCGGGCGGTTGTTGATCAGCGTCGGACTGACCACGGGGAACAGTTCGAGGCCGGACCATTTGCGCATCCAGCAATCGCTCCAGCTGCCATCGCCATAGTGCACGCAGACATCGATATGCGGGGCGCGGATGTCCCTGGCGTCGTTGGAGGGAAGCAAGGTGAGCTGGATGTCGGGATATTGCGCGGTGAACGAGCCCAATCGCGGCGTCATCCACAAGAGCAGCAGCGCCGGCACGCAGGATATTGAGAGCTTGCCGGCGCTGGCCGGCCGCGTCATGCGCTGCGTGGCGGCGGCGATGCCGTCGAAGGCGCTCGACACCGCCGGCAGAAGCTCGGCGCCGTGCGGCGTCAGCTTCACCCGCTGGCCGGCGCGCTCGAGCAGCTTGACGCCGAGCGACTGCTCGAGCGCCTTGATCTGGTGGCTGACGGCGCCGTGCGTGACATTCAGCTCCGCCGCAGCCTTGGTCAGCGAGGCATGGCGGGCCGTGGCCTCGAAGGCGCGCAGCGGATTCAGCGGGGGCAGACGCTTGGCCATGGTGCACTCAAGTAGTGTGAGATTTTCTCACAACAAACACCCTAACAATATCAATTGATTTTTCAATGGAGCTGCCGGAAACTTTGTCCCGGAACATCATCAAGACGTGAAATCTGCAGGCAGCCAGGGCGGGACCGCGGTCCGGCCGGATGGCGGTCAGCATCATAGGTGTTGCTTCACTACCAGCCAGACGGAGGAGACCGACATGGGTTACGATCGCGGCAAACTTGAAGCGTTGCGTCGCAAGTATGGCGAGGGCCATGGCGGCGAGATGTTCGACCCGAAGTTCCGCAAGGTCGCCGATAAGATCTTCTCCAAGTCGGGCACCAGGCTGGCGCCCTATTCCGGCATCCCGACCTTCCTCACCGCGCCCTACCGCGAGGTGGCCGCCGACAAGCCGGATTTCGGGGATCTGCAGGTGGCGATGATCGGCGTGCCGATGGATCTCGGCGTCACCAACCGGCCGGGCTCGCGCTTCGGACCGCGCGCGCTGCGCGCCATCGAGCGCATCGGCCCCTACAACCATGTGCTGGAGTGCGCGCCGACGCATGAGCTTCGCGTCGCCGACATCGGCGACGTGCCGTTCCAGAGCCGCTACCGGCTGGAGACCAGCCATGAGGACATCGAGCGCCGAGCCAACCAGATCGTCGACGCCGGCGTCATCCCGCTCTCGGTCGGTGGCGACCACTCGATCAGCCATCCGATCCTGAAGGCGGTCGGCAAGAAGGCACCGGTCGGCATGATCCATATCGATGCCCATTGCGACACCAGCGGCCTGTTCGACCTGACCAAGTTCCACCATGGCGGGCCGTTCCGCAACGCGGTGCTGGACGGCGTGCTCGATCCCTCGCGCACCATCCAGATCGGCATCCGCGGCTCGGCCGAGTATCTGTGGGAGTTCTCCTACGAGTCCGGCATGACGGTCGTGCACGCCGAGGAAGTGACCGGGTTGGGCATGCCGGCCATCATCGAGAAGGCGCGCAAGATCGTCGGCGACGGGCCGACCTACATTTCCTTCGACGTCGACAGCGTCGATCCGGCCTTCGCGCCGGGCACCGGCACGCCGGAAGTCGGCGGGCTGACGACGCGCGAGGTGCTCGAACTGCTGCGCGGCCTCAAGGGCCTCAACATCGTCGGCGGCGACGTCGTCGAGGTGGCGCCGCAATACGACGCGACCACCAACACCGCCCATGTCGGCGCCCAGGTCCTGTTCGAGATCCTGAGCCTGATGGTGTTCAGCCCGGCCATCAAGAAAGGCTGAGGCTGCGCCAGACCAATACGGCCGCCGCGCTGGAGCCGGCGGCCGGTTTCAACAACAAGCTTCCAGAAGGGGAACTAAAATGACACTTCGCACCACGCTGAAATCCGCCATCACGGCAATGCTGATGCTCGGCGCCGCCGGCCTCGCCTCGCAGGCGGCCAGGGCCGACGCCATCGACGACATCACCAAGGCCGGCACCATCAATGTCGGCATCTTCTCCGACTTCCCGCCCTTCTCCTCGGCCAGCGCCGACATGAGCATCAAGGGCTATGACATCGACGTGGCGCAGGCCATCGCCGACTCCCTGAAGGTAAAGCTGAACCTCGTCAGCGTCACCGGCCAGAACCGCATTCCCTATCTCACCGACAAGCGCGTCGACTTCCTGATGAGCGTCGGCTACTCGAAGGAGCGCGCCGAGGTGATCGACTTCGCCGCCGCCTACGCTCCCTACTACATCGCCGTCATCGGTCCGGCCGCGCTTGCCGTCAAAGGCAAGGAGGACCTTGCCGACAAGTCGATCGCCGTCAATCGCGGCACGCTGGAGGACACCTCGCTGACCGAAGCGGCACCGGCCTCGGCGGACATCCGCCGCTTCGACAACTACAACTCCGTCATCCAGGCCTTCATCTCCGGCCAGACCCAGCTGATGGTGGTCGGCAACGATGTCGGCGCCCAGGTTCTGGCCAAGCAGGATGCGCTGCAGCCGGAGCAGAAGTTCCAGCTGCTCACCTCGCCCTCGCATATCGGCCTCAACAAGAACGAGGACCGGCTGAAGCAGGCGATCAACGACGCCGTCGCCAAGATGCTGGCCGACGGCAAGCTGGACGAGAGTTCGAAGGCCTGGCTGAAGACGCCGCTCAACCCCGACAACCTCAAGGACTGATCCTGGGACAGCAGGGGGCATTGCCATGGGCTACAGCCTCGACTTCGGTTGGCTTGCGGGTGCGGTAGGCGCGATCGCGCGCGGCGCGGCGACGACGATCCTTTTGATCGCCGTCACCACGCTGGCGGGAACATTCCTCAGCATCCTCGGCGCCGCCGGCAAAAGAAACGGCCCGAAGCCGCTCCGGCTGGCGATCGCGGCCTATGTCGAGGTGATGCGCAACACGCCGTTCCTGGTGCAGCTGTTCTTCATCTTCTTCGGCCTGCCCAGCCTCGGCATAAGGCTCGATCCGATCCTGGCCGCCATGCTGGCGATGACGCTCAACATGGCGGCCTACACGATCGAGATCGTCGGCGCCGGGCTGGACGCGGTGCCGCGCGGGCAGACGGAAGCCGCACTGGCGCTTGGGCTCAGGCCTCGCCTGGTGTTCGTCAAGATCGTGCTGCCGCAGGCGCTGAAGGTGATCTATCCGGCGCTGACCAGCCAGATCGTCATCATGATGCTGGAATCGGCCGTGGTGTCGCAAATCGCGGTGCGGGAACTGACCTACGAGGCCGATATGCTGCAGGCACGCACCTTCCGCGCCTTCGAGACCTATTTCGTGGTGACGCTGGTCTATCTCGGCCTGTCGATGGGGCTGCGCCGGCTGCTGGTCGGCGGCGGGCGCCGTGTTCTGGGAGCCGGCGTGTCATGATCGAGTTCACCTTCTGGGACATATTGCGCAACCTGCTGCTCGCCGCGCGCTGGACGGTGCTGTTGTCGCTCGCCGCCTTCGTCGGCGGCGCGCTGGTCGGCCTGGCCGTGCTGTTCTTGCGCATCGCCAAGACCAAATGGACCCGGCGGATTGCCTCCGGCTACATCGCGCTATTCCAGGGAACGCCGCTCTTGATGCAACTCTTCCTGATGTTCTTCGGCCTGCCGATGCTCGGGCTGCGCATCGAGCCATGGACGGCGGCGGCGATCGGCCTCACCTTCTTCGCCAGCGCCTATCTGGCCGAGATCTGGCGCAGCGGCGTCGATGCGCTGCCGCGCGGCCAGTGGGATGCCGGCGCCAGCCTCGGGCTGCACTACCTGCAGGAGCTCAGGCTGATCATCCTGCCGCAGGCGTTCTCGATCACCCGCGCGCCGACCGTCGGGTTCCTGGTGCAGCTCATCAAGTCGACGGCGCTGACCTCGATCATCGGCTTCGAGGAACTGGTCAGGACCTCAAACGCCATCAACAACGCGACCTTCGAACCGTTCACCGTCTACGGACTGGTGGCGCTGATCTTCTTCGTCATGTGCTTTCCACTGACGCAATACGCCCGCGCGCTCGAGCAACGAGCGGCGGCACACTGATCCGCCTGACGGCGGAGAAACGCAACCAAGGGAACCCGCCGGACAACCGGCACAAACAGAGGAGAATTGAGATGAACAGACTGATCGCAACACCCATCACCCGGCGCGGCGTGCTTGGCGCCGGCCTGGCCGCCGCCGGCGTGCTCGCCATGCCCGCGGTGCTGCGGGCGCAGGACAAGTCGCTGAAGGTCGGCGTCTATGGCGGCTATTTCAAGAAATCGTTCGACGAGCATGTCTTTCCGGAATTCACCAAGGCAACCGGCATCGCGGTGGAATCGGTCGCCGAGCCGACCGGCGAGGCCTGGCTGGTGCAGCTCGAGCAGGCGGCCAAGGCCGGACAGGCGCCGGCCGACCTTTCGATGATGTCGCAGACCTCGACGCTGAAGGGCCAGTCGACCGAACTGTGGACGCCGCTCGACACCTCGAAGTTCAAGCACTATGGCGACCTCCTGCCCCGCTTCATCAACAAATATCCGGACGGCCGCGTCGCCGGCATCGGCGCGGTGGCCTGGTGGATCACGCTGGTCACCAACACCGACGTCTACAAGGACGCGCCGACCTCGTGGGCAGCACTCTGGGACAAGGCCAACGAGGACAAGCTCGGCCTGCTGGCGCTCGCCTCCAACTCGTTCCTGCTCGAAGTAACGGCCAAGACCTTCATGGGTGGCACCAACGCGCTCGACACCGAAGACGGGCTGAACAAGGCGTTCGAGAAGCTCGCCGAGCTCAAGCCGAATGTCCGGCTGTGGTATCGCGACGAGGCGCAGTTCGAGCAGGCGCTGAAGTCGGGCGAGATCCCGATGGGCCAGTACTACCACGACGTCACCGGGCTTGCAGCCGCCGACGGCTTCCATGTCCGGTCGACCTTCCCGAAGGAAGGCGGCATCCAGGATTCCGGCAACTGGGTGCTGTCGCGCGCCTCGACCAAGGTCGAGGAAGCGCACGCCTTCATCGACTTCATGAGCCAGCCTTCGATGCAGGGCGTGATGTCGCGCAAGGTCGGCACCACGCCGACCTTGAAGAAGGAGGTGCTCGACCTCAAGCCGGAGGAGTTCGCCGCCGTGTCGTCGGACATCGAGCCGATCATCCCGCGCTACGATCTCTATACGTCCAAGGCCGACTGGATCAACCAGAAGTGGACCGAGCTGATCGTCGGCTAAGCACCAGCTGAAACCGGCCGCCGGGCATCTGCCCGGCGGCCCTTGCGGTGCAACGTCCTGAGAGAGGGGTGAGCATGTCCGGATTGAACATAAACGCCATCACCAAGAAATTCGGCGTCTTCGCCGCCGTCGACAATGTCCAGCTCAACGTGCCGCACGGCACGTTCGTCTGCCTGCTCGGCCCGTCGGGCTGCGGCAAGACCACGCTGCTGCGCATGATCGCCGGGCTGGAGGAACCGACCAGCGGCGCCATCGTGCTCGATGGCGAGGACATCACGCCGCTGCCGACGCACAAGCGCAATCTCGGCATGGTGTTCCAGTCGCTGGCGCTGTTTCCGCATCTTTCGGTCGGCGACAACATCTCCTATGCGCTGCGCATCCGCGGCGCCTCCAGGGAAGAGCAGAAGAAGCGGGTCGACGAACTGCTGACGCTGATCCACCTGCCGGGCTTTGCCGACCGTCCGGTGGCGAAGCTGTCGGGCGGCCAGCGCCAGCGCGTGGCGATCGCCCGCGCGCTCGCTTTGTCGCCGAAACTGTTCCTGCTCGACGAGCCGCTTTCGGCGCTCGACGCCAAACTGCGCGAGGCGATGCAAGTGGAACTGCGCCAGCTGCAGCAGAGCCTCGGCATCACCACCATCGTCGTCACCCACGACCAGCGCGAGGCGATGACCATGGCCGACCTCGTCGTCGTCATGGGCCACGGCAAGATATTGCAGGCGGCGCCGCCGATCGAAATCTACCGCAAGCCGGCCGACGCCTTCGTCGCCGACTTCATCGGCATCACCAATCTGTTGCCGGCGGAAGTCGACAGTGCCGGGCGCACGACGATCCTCGGCACCGCCATTCCGGGCCTCGCCATGCCGGCCGGCATGACCAAGGCTTCGGTGTCGATCCGTCCCGAGGATGTGCATATCGGCGAGCCTGCCGGGGGCGCCATCACCGGCCAGGTCAGCTTCGTGCGCGATCTCGGCGGCACGATCGAGACCTTCATCGAGGTGGGCAACACCAGCATCGTCGCGGTGACGACCCCGCGCGAAAGGCACGACGTGCCGGTCGGCGCCAAGGTCGGCGTCGTGCTGCCGCCGGAAAGCTGCGTGGTGCTCGGCTCATGAGACGCGAAGCCCCCAGGTCGCTAGCCGACTACACGCCGCTGTTCTTTCCCGGCCTGATGCTGATCGTCTTCTTCGTCATTCCGTTCTCGACGATGATCGCGGTCAGCTTCTTCAAGCGCAATCCGTCCGGCTTCTACACGCCGGATTTCGTCATCGACAATTACGCCCGCTTCCTGTCGACCTTCTTCGGCGGCGTGCTCGGCTTCTCGCTGATGCTGGCGGTGCTGGTCGCCGTCTGCTGCGTGGCGATCGGCTTTCCCTTCACCTACCTTTTGACCCGGCGGCCGCGCCGCGTGCAGACGCTGTGGCTGGTCGGCCTCTTGTCGGTGCTGTCGCTGTCGGAGGTCATCATCGGCTTTGCCTGGTCGACGCTGTTCTCGCGCACTGCCGGCATCACCAACCTTCTGGTGGCGATCGGGCTGATGGACAAGCCGGTGGCGCTGCTGCCGACCTTCGGTGCGGTGCTGACCGGCATGGTCTATCAGGCGCTGCCCTACACGATCCTGGTGCTTTACCCGGCGCTTGTCCGTCTCGACCCGACCTTGCTGGAGGCGGCGCGCACGCTCGGCGCCTCGCCGGTCAGGGCCTTCTTCAACGTCGTCGCGCCGGCGCTCAGGAACACCATCGTGGCGACGCTGATCATGGTCTTCGTCTTCGCGCTCGGCTCCTATCTTTTGCCGCAGATCCTCGGGCGGCCGCAGCATTGGACGCTCTCGGTGCTGATCACCGACCAGGCGATCTACCAGTCCAACATGCCTTTCGCGGCGGCGATGGCGGTGTTCCTGGTGCTGATCTCGCTGGCAC
>NZ_RZOS01000191.1:0-10346 GCF_004022605.1 Mesorhizobium sp. M4B.F.Ca.ET.089.01.1.1 | reverse complement strand
CCGCTATTCCTATCTCGGCGAAGTGTTCCGCCAGCGCCGCGAGGGCGGCAATGAATTCTTCCAGGCCGGCATCGAGGATCTCGGCGACCGCGACACGGCGGCTGCCGACGCCCGCTCGCTGGCCGACGCGCACGCGCTGCTGACGCTGGCGCTGCCAGGCCAGGGGCTGGCCGTCACGCTTGGCGACCAGACCGTCTTCGAGGCGGTGCTGGCAGCCCTTGGCTTGCCGCGCGGCTGGCGCATGCGGCTGGCACGGGCCTTCGGCTCCGCGCCGATGCTGGAGGCGGCATTGGCCGACCTCGCCAACCCGCCGCGCAACAGCCAGCTTTCCGGCCCGGTCGCGGCGCTGGTGCTCGACGGCGACCTCGACGGCCTGTCGGCGCACATCGCCGGCGGCATGGAGGAAGCCGGCCTGTCGGCATCGGCCGGCCGCTCGCCTTCCGACATCGCGCGGCGGCTGATCGAGAAGGCTGAGTTGCGCAGCGTCAGGCTGTCCAACGAGGCGTTCGCGGCGCTGAAAGGGTTTCTGGCGATCGACGTGCCGCTGAACAATGCGGCGCAGGCGCTGGAAAGCTTTGCCTCTGGCGCTGGCCTTTCCCTGGGCATGGCATTGGACAATTTCGCCGCTCGCGCCAGGGCGATCGAGATGCACGGCCTGCCAATGGCGGATATCCGCTACGATGCCGCTTTCGGCCGTCCGCTCGACTACTATACCGGCCTCGTCTTCGAGATCGCGGCCAAGCGCGTGGAAAGGCCGCTGGCCGGCGGTGGCCGCTACGACCGCCTGCTGACGCTGCTCGGCGCGAAGACGCCGATCCCCGGCGTCGGCTTCTCGGTCTGGCTCGACCGCATCGAGGCGCTGCGGGAGAAGGCCAGATGATCACGCTCGCGCTCCCGTCGAAGGGCCGCCTGAAGGAGCAGGCGCTGGACGTGCTGGCCAAGGCCGGCCTCACCGTCAGCCTGCCCAGCGACGAGCGCAAATACCGCGCCCGCATCGAGGGCATGGAGGCCGTCGAGGTCGCCTTCCTGTCGGCTTCCGAGATCGCCGGCGAGATCGGCCAGGGCTCGGTCGATCTCGGCATCACCGGCGAGGACCTGCTGCGCGAAAACCTGGCCGACTGGGAAGCACGCGCCGAGATCGTTGCCCGCCTCGGCTTCGGCCATGCCGACGTCGTGGTGGCGGTGCCCGACATCTGGCTCGACGTCGAGACCATGGCTGATCTCGACGATGTCGCCGCCGACTTCCGCCAGCGCCACGGCAGGCGGCTGAGGATCGCCACCAAATACTGGCGGCTCACCCAGCAGTTCTTCTCGCAAAAGCACGGTATCCAGGTCTACCGAATCGTCGAGAGCCTGGGCGCCACCGAGGGCGCGCCGGCGCAAGGGCTGGCCGACGTCATCGTCGACATCACCACCACCGGCTCGACGTTGCGCGCCAACCACCTCAAGGTGCTGGCCGACGGCGTCGTGCTGCGATCGCAGGCGTGCCTTGTGGCGTCGAGGAAGACGCGTGGAGCAGCGGACCAAGCCGTCTTGCGCGACATAGCGGCGAAGATGGCGTCAGTGAACGGATAGCAACCGAGGTCGGCGCCGCCCCTCGGCGTCGCGCCCTTACTCCCCGTCACCATACGGGGAGAAATGCCGGCAGGACAACGAGGGGCAGCGCCAACATATCGAAACATAATCACGGTGACGGGCATTCGAGCCTCAGGCGATTGCCCTCCATACCATCGGCCAGTTCCCACCGCCGCCGTCGACTGATAGGCTCGGCTAATCCCGGGAGGAGACGGCGATGGCGATCAAACTCGACGAGCTCATGAACGCCACCAATCTGCGCGGGCGCAGCGCAAGGGGCACCTTCATTGCTCCGGTCGATGGCAAGGCGCATGTCTCGGGCGACCATTCGGTGCCCTTGCTCGACAAGACCATCCCGGAACTGTTTGCCGACACCGTCAGCAAATACGGCACGCTCGACGCCGCCGTCTTCGTCGGCCAGGACAAGCGCTTCACCTGGAGCGAGCTGTCCGACACAGTGGATGCGCTGGCCGCTGGATTCCTGGCACTGGGCCTCGAAAAGGGCGACCGCGTCGGCATCTGGTCGCCCAATCGCTGGGAATGGCTGGTGACGCAATTCGCCACCGCGCGCATCGGCCTGATCCTGGTCAACATCAATCCGGCCTACAGGCTGACCGAGCTTGAATATGCGCTGAACAAGGTCGGCTGCAAGGCGCTGGTCACCGCCGCCAGTTTCAAGACGTCGGACTATCTCGGCATGATCGAGACGCTGGCGCCCGAGATCGCCAAGGCCGAGCCCGGCAAGCTCAAGGCAAAGAAGCTCCCGGCGCTGAAGATCGTCATCCGCATGGGCGAGGACAATTCGCCCGGCATGTTCAATTTCGGTGACGTGCTTGCCATGGCCGGGCGCGACGAGCACGATAGCCTCGACCGCATCTCCGAGGGGCTGAAGCCGGGCGAGGCGATCAACATCCAGTTCACCTCAGGCACGACCGGCGCGCCGAAGGGTGCCACGCTCACCCATTTGAACATCGTCAACAACGGCAATTTCGTCACCTCGGCGATCAAGCTCACCGTCGACGACCGGCTCTGCATCCCGGTGCCGCTCTATCACTGCTTCGGCATGTCGATGGGCACGATGGGCTGCGTCACCAAGGGCGCCACCATGGTGTTCCCGGGCGAAGGCTTCGATGTCGGCGCCACGCTGAAGGCGGTGGCGCAGGAACGCTGCACCGGCCTCTATGGCGTGCCGACCATGTTCGTCGCCATGCTCGACCATGCGGATTTTTCGTCCTTCGACCTCTCCAGCCTGCGCACCGGCATCATGGCCGGCTCGCCATGCCCGATCGAGGTGATGAAGAAGGTTGTGTCGCTGATGCATATGTCTGAGGTGACCATCGCCTACGGCATGACCGAGACCAGCCCGGTCTCCTTCCAGAGCGGCGTCGACGATCCGCTGGAAAAGCGCGTCTCCACCGTCGGCCGCATCCAGCCGCATGTCGAGGTCAAGGCCGTCGATGCCGACGGCGCCACGGTCGCGGTCGGTGCGCCGGGCGAGCTCTGTACGCGCGGCTATTCGGTGATGAAGGGCTATTGGGACGACGTGGAAAAGACCCGCGAGGCGATCGACGCCGACGGCTGGATGCACACCGGCGACCTCGCCACCATCGACGCCGAGGGCTATTGCAACATCGTCGGCCGGGTCAAGGACATGGTCATCCGCGGCGGCGAGAACGTCTATCCGCGCGAGGTCGAGGAATTCCTCTACCGCCATCCCAAGGTCAAGGAAGTGCAGGTGTTCGGCATTCCCGACGACAAATATGGCGAGGAGCTGTGCGCCTGGATCGTGCTGAAGCCCGGCCAGATCGCCACCGCGGAGGAGATCAAGGCCTTCTGCGCCGGCCAGATCGCACACTACAAGGTGCCGCGCTATATCCGCTTCCGCACCGAACTGCCGATGACGGTCACCGGCAAGCCGCAGAAATTCCTGATGCGCGACGCGATGATCGAGGAACTGGGATTGGTGGTGCAGAAGACGGCGTGAAACGGCATTTATGGACAACGAGTTTCCGAATTTCGCGGCGCTGAAGGCCGCCAAAACCGAAAACATAGATTATCGCATAGTCGTCCGGCGCGGAGCGCGAACCGGCAGTGCGATCGTCATGGCCCCGCATGGCGGCAAGATCGAGCCCCGCACCTCCCTGATCACCGAGACGATAGCCGGGCGCGAGCTCGATATGTATTGCTTTGAAGGGCTCATGCCGGAAAGCAACCGAGAGCTGCACATAACATCCAGGAATTTTGACGAGGCTACCGCGCTGGAACTGTTGCGGACCAAGTCCACGGTCGTCGCCATCCATGGTCGTCAGGATCGGGACGATCCCTCGACAGTCTACCTGGGCGGCAAGGACGCCGCGTTGGTTTCGGAGATAGCCTGGCGTCTGCAGGACGCCGACTTCCAGACGCAAAAGGACAACCATCCCTTTCCAGGTATCCAGGATTTGAACATCGTCAACCGAGGCTTGACGGGGAAAGGAGCACAGCTGGAAGTGCCCTTGTCGTTGCGCCGTCGACTGGGGAGCGAGTTGGAACTTCTGGAACGATTTTGTGGGGCGGTTCGCAAGGCCATCGAGACATTCGATGCGCAAAACGGTGCCCAGTCCTCAATCGTGTTTTGAATGGTGCGCTTGGCAGGCAAAGATGCCTGTGAGAGGTGCCCCCGCCGCGCTTTTCCGCTAAGTTCGCGGAAACGCGCGGCGTTCGGGGAGGGGCTCGGATGACAGGTTTCGGACGATCGGCAACGTCCTACGCGATGCCGTTGGCCGCCCTGGCGATGGCCGTCGCGGTCAGGGCCAGCGGGCTCTCCGTGGACGTAGGGTCACCGGGCGTCAGGATCCTCGTCGGAGCGCTTTCGAGCGCGATCATGTTCATCACCATCTTTGTGGTGCTCGAGCATGCCGAGGCGGTGGCCCGGCGGGTCGGCGAGCCTTACGGCACGCTGGTGCTGACCTTTGCCGTGACGGCGATCGAGGTGTCGATCATCGTGTCGATGATGCTGCATGGAGAGAACAACCCGACGCTTGCGCGTGAGTCCGTCTTCTCGACGGTGATGATTACCTCCACCGGCGTTGTCGGCTCTTGTCTCGTGCTTGGCGGCTGGCGTCATCGCAAGCAGGCGATCGTTCGCCAGGGGACCACCGCCTATCTGGCGGTTCTGGTCGCGCTGACCGTCATGACGCTTGTTCTGCCGACCTACACGCGGACCACCGATCCCGGCACGTTCTCAGCCGCTCAGCTCGGCTTTGTCAGCGTGCTTTCCGTGCTGCTCTATGCGGCTTTTGTGTTCGCGCAGACCGTCCGCCACCGGGAAGACTTCATCGAAGCACAGGCCCACGAGGTTTCGATCCGAACCGCCCCCCATGAAGGCGTCTACGCCAGCGCCCTGCTGCTGTTCGTCGGGCTGATCGGAATTGTCATGCTGGCCGAGCAGGTCGCCGCGAGTGTCGAAGATACGCTCGTTGCCTACGAGGTGACCCAGGCCGACAGCATTGTCGGGGCATTGATCGCGGGGCTGGTTCTGATGCCGGAGGCGATTTCGGCGGTTCGCGCTTCCCTCAACAACGAGCTGCAGCGCGGCCTGAATGTCGCGATGGGCTCTGCCTGCGCCACAATTGGCTTGACGATACCGGCGGTCGCGGCAGCCAGTCTTTTTACCGGACGAGGGCTGACCCTGGGGCTCCCGGCGGCTGACGCGGTCCTTATGGTCCTGGCGCTCTTCGTGTGCAGCATCAGCTTCAGCACCGAGAGAACCACGTTCCTGACCGGCATGGTGCATGTCGTGGTGTTTTTTACCTATGTGTTTCTGATATTTGTGCCGTGAGAGGCTTTGGTAAGAACCAGCAGGTCGCAGGCCTTTCTGAAGCGCTATGCAATTGCCGAGAAACTGGGATGGCAGCGTAGTCGGCGCACCCTCACGCGGCCAGCACCGCCGCATCCAGCCCGCGAATGATCTTCGCCAGTTCCACGCATTCGTCGTGCCGCGCCTTGTTGCGGCGCCAGGCGAGGCAGATCATGCGCTGCGGCATCGGCTCCTGGAACGGCACGATCTTGAGGTCGGGGATGGTGCCGGCGGGCCGCATCGCCATTTCCGGGACCAGCGTCACGCCCAATCCATGCGCCACCATCTGCAAGAGGGTCGTCAGGCTGGTGGCGCCGTAGCTCGCCATCGCCACCGGCCGCACATTGCCGCAGACGGCCAGCGCCTGCTCGCGCAGGCAGTGGCCTTCCTCCAGGAGCATCAGCCTTTCCAGCGCCGGGCTTTCCGGCGGCACCGGTGGCGAGGCGAAGGCCGGATCGCCTGACGGCACCGCAAGGAAGAAACGGTCGGGGAAGAGCTCTTCGCTGACCAGGCCGGGATGGTCGAGCGGCAGAGCGGCGATGAACGCGTCGAGCCGCCCGGAGGCAGTGTCGTCGACCAGCGACGCCGTCACCGCCTCCCGCAGTTCGAGCTGCAAGACCGGGAAATGCCGCCTCAGTTCCGGCAACGCATGCGGCAGCAGATAGGGCGCGACTGTCGGGATGATCCCTAGCCGGAAGCGTCCTTCCATTGCGGGGCGGCCGCGCCGCGCCGTCGTCTCGACGTCACGGATATCGGCGAGGATGCGCTCGATGCGTGGCTGCAAGGCCAGCGCCTCGTCGGTCATCCGCACCGTCTTGCCGCCGCGCTCGAACAGACGGCAGCTCAGCCGCTGCTCCATCTCCGCGATCTGGGAGGACAGCGCCGGCTGGCTGACGCCGGCGAGCTTGGCGGCGCGGCCGAAATGCAGCGTCTGCGCCAGCGCGTCGAAATATTGCATCTGCCGCACGGTGAGGCCAATCATAAGAAAATCCTATCGGAAAAAACAGGAAAGGCAATTTGTCTTTATCAACTCGCCGGCCTAGTCTGGAATCGTTCCAGATTGGCGCGGCCGCTGGCCGCCCCTGGTGAAAAATCAAATCTCGGTAAAAATCGGAGAGTAAGATGGACGCGAAAACCGACGACAACAGCGCGGGCAAATGCCCCGTGCCGCATGGATCCGCCGGCAGGACCAATCGTGACTGGTGGCCGAACCAGCTCGACCTCGGCGTTCTTCACCAGCAGTCGAGCCTCTCGGACCCGATGGGCGAAGGCTTCGACTACGCCAAGGAATTCAAGAGCCTCGATCTCGATGCGGTGGTCAAGGACCTGCATCAGGTGATGACGGATTCGCAGGACTGGTGGCCGGCCGACTTCGGCCATTACGGGCCGCTGTTCATCCGCATGGCCTGGCACAGCGCCGGCACCTATCGCATTGGCGACGGCCGCGGCGGCGCCGGCGCCGGCCAGCAGCGTTTCGCGCCGCTCAACAGCTGGCCGGACAACGCCAATCTCGACAAGGCGCGCCGCCTGCTCTGGCCGGTCAAGCAGAAGTATGGCCGCAGGATCTCCTGGGCCGACCTGATGATCCTCGCCGGCAACGTCGCGCTGGAATCGATGGGCTTCAAGACCTTCGGCTTCGCCGGTGGCCGTGCCGACGTCTGGGAGCCCGAGCAGGACGTGAATTGGGGTTCCGAGGCCAAGTGGCTGGGTGACGAGCGTTACTCCGGCGATCGTGAACTCAGCGGCCATCTTGGCGCCGTGCAGATGGGCCTGATCTACGTCAATCCGGAAGGACCGAACGGCAAGCCGGATCCGCTCGCCGCGGCGCGCGACATCCGCGAGACCTTCCGCCGCATGGCAATGAACGACGAGGAGACCGTGGCGCTGATCGCCGGCGGCCACACCTTCGGCAAGACGCACGGCGCCGGCGATGCGGCGCTGGTGGGCGCCGAGCCGGAAGGCGCCGGCATCGAAGCACAGGGTCTCGGCTGGTCGAGCAAGCATGCCACCGGCATTGCCGGCGACGCCATCACCTCCGGCCTGGAGGTCACCTGGACCACGACGCCGACCAAGTGGAGCAACAACTTCTTCGACAATTTGTTCAACTACGAATGGGAGCTGACGAAGAGCCCGGCGGGTGCAAACCAGTGGACGCCGAAAGGCGGCGCCGGCGCCGGCACCGTTCCGGACGCGCACAATTCGTCGAAGCGCCATGCCCCGGCCATGCTCACCACCGACCTTTCGCTGCGCTTCGACCCTGCATATGAGAAGATCTCGCGGCGCTTCCACCAGCATCCCGAGCAATTCGCCGATGCCTTCGCCCGCGCCTGGTTCAAGCTGACCCACCGCGACATGGGTCCGGTCGTGCGATATCTCGGCCCGCTCGTGCCGAAGGAAGAGCTGATCTGGCAGGATCCGATCCCGGCGATCGACCACGAACTGGTGGGCGAACAGGATATCGCCGCGCTGAAGGCGAAGATCCTGGCCTCCGGCCTGTCGGTCTCCGAGCTGGTCTCGATAGCCTGGGCGTCGGCCTCGACCTTCCGCGGTTCCGACAAGCGCGGTGGCGCCAACGGCGGCCGCATCCGCCTTGAGCCGCAGAAGGACTGGGAGGTCAACCAGCCGGCCGAACTGGCGAAAGTGCTGGCGAAGCTCGAGGCCGTCCAGGCCGAGTTCAATGCCGGCGGGAAAAAAGTCTCGCTCGCCGATCTGATCGTGCTCGGCGGCGTCGCCGCCGTCGAGAAGGCGGCGAAGGACGGTGGCCATGACGTGAAGGTGCCGTTCACGCCGGGCCGCACCGATGCCTCGCAGGAACAGACCGACATAGTCTCCTTCGCCGCGCTCGAGCCGGTCGCCGATGGTTTCCGCAACTATGCCAGGGGCAAGCAGGTGCTCTCGGTCGAGGCGCTGCTGGTCGACCGGGCGC
Organism: Mesorhizobium sp. M4B.F.Ca.ET.089.01.1.1; assembly: GCF_004022605.1. Classification (NCBI taxonomy): domain Bacteria; kingdom Pseudomonadati; phylum Pseudomonadota; class Alphaproteobacteria; order Hyphomicrobiales; family Phyllobacteriaceae; genus Mesorhizobium; species Mesorhizobium sp. M4B.F.Ca.ET.089.01.1.1. Next base: position 2,007 of record NZ_RZOS01000191.1, on the reverse strand, counting down.
AGCTTTTGACGCTGACGGCGCCCGAATTGACGGTGCTGGTCGGCGGCCTGCGCGTGCTTGGCGCCAACACCGGCAAGTCGAAGCACGGCGTGTTCACCGACCGGCCGGGCACCCTGACCAACGACTTCTTCGTCAACCTGCTCAGCATGGCGACGATCTGGGATCCGGCCTCGGGCTCAGACGGCGTGTATGAAGCGCGCGACCGCAAGACCAAGGCTGTCAAGTGGACCGGCACCCGCGCCGACCTGATCTTCGGCTCGCACGCGCAACTGCGCGCGCTGGCCGAGGTCTACGCTTCGGGCGACGCCAAGGAGAAGTTCGTCAAGGATTTCGTCAAGGCGTGGGTGAAGGTGATGAACCTCGACCGCTTCGAGATCGCCTGACGCCAAGCATTCACCGCAAAGAAAAGGCGCGGGGCCAGCCCCGCGCCTTTTTTTCCTCAGGCTTCGAAAATCACTCCTTTTCGAAGATGCGCGCCTTGGCGACGACGCCGGCGATGGCGCCGCCGATCAGCGGCGCGACGATGAACAGCCACAGCTGGCTGAGCGCAGCACTGCCCGAAAACAGCGCCGGTCCGATCGAGCGGGCCGGATTGAGCGAGGTGCCGGTGACCGGGATGATGGCGAAGTGCAGCCCGGCCAGCGTCAGGCCGATGACCAGCCCGGCGAAGGTCGTGCTGTGGTTTTGCGCGGTGACGCCGAGGATCACGGTGACGAAGGTGAAGGTACCGATCAGCTCCCACAGGAAGGCCGAGCTGACGCCCCATTTCGCCTCGTCCCAGCCATTGGCGCCGAAGCCGCCGGTGTGGCCGCCGACCTGGCCGGAGACGATGATCCACAGCGCCAGCGAGGCGATGATGGCGCCGACGATCTGCGCGATCCAGTAGGGAACGACATCCTTTGCCGGCAGCCGGCCGGCGAGGAAGGCGCCAAGCGTCACCGCCGGATTGAGATGCGCGCCCGAGATCGGCCCGATCGCATAGGCCGCCGCGATGAGGCCGATGCCGAACGCCAGGCCGATGCCTTCCTGGCCGAGCGGCAGCGCGCCGCCAAAGCCGCCCGTGACCACAGAAGCCGTGCCGATGAACACCAACAGAAAAGTGCCTAGAACTTCCGCAAGATAAGTCTTCATTGCCCTCTCCTCGTATCGATCCGCAAATCCGCTTTTCCTGCGTCGCGAATCACAGCCAAAAGAGTATTCGCAACCTGAAACCTTGGAAAGCAGAGCACTTGCTCCACACGGCATGCTTGTGCCCGCCAGTCGCGCCCATTAGAGAGCTTTCATATATTGGATGAATTGTTCCGTTCGCGCTGGCGGATGCCCGGTTTGTCGAGAACTCGCAGCCTCCGCCGGGATTGCTCCGGCCGCCGGCAAATTGAGTTGGTTCAAATCGGGAATGAAAGGCTCTAAGAGCAGGGCGGAATTAATTTGCTCGGAAAACGGAAGACAAGAGAATGCGATTGGGCGGAAGGCTGGCGGCGGCCATCGAAGTGCTGGAGGACATTGGTCGGCGTCATCGGCCGGTGGCCGATGCACTGCGCGACTGGGGCCTGTCGCATCGCTTCGCCGGCGGCGGTGACCGCGCCGCGATCGGCAACATCGTCTACGACGCGCTGCGCCGCAAGCGTTCCGCCGGATGGCTGCTCGGCGAGGACACGCCGCGCGCCATCGGCTTCGGCGCGCTTCTGCTCGAATGGGGGCAGACGGCGCAGTCGCTGAACGACGCCCTCGAAGGCGACAAGTTCGCGCCGCCGCTGTTGAGCGACACCGAGCTCAAGGCGGTTGCCGACCGCCGGCCGGGCGACGCGCCGGATGCGGTGCGCGCCGATATTCCCGAATGGTGCGTGCCGCTGTTCGAGCTGGCTTTCGGCGCGGCCTGGGTCGCGGAAGGATCGGCACTCGCCACCCGCCCGCCGCTCGACCTCAGGGTCAACACGCTGCAGGCCGACCGGGCCAGGGTGCTGGCCGAACTCGACGGGACGGGCGCGGCACCGGCCAGCCTTGCCG
>NZ_RZOS01000190.1:0-10368 GCF_004022605.1 Mesorhizobium sp. M4B.F.Ca.ET.089.01.1.1 | reverse complement strand
GGCGGGAACGCCAGCCTTCCGCCATCTGCGAACGGCGCAACTGCATGGCTAAATCGCGCGTCCAGTTCATCTGCCAGAATTGCGGATCGGTGCACCAGCGCTGGGCAGGCAAGTGCGATGCCTGCGGCGAGTGGAACACGCTGGTCGAGGAAGGCACCTCCGGCGGCATCGGCTCGGGACCGGCCAACACCCGCAACGCCCGCAAGGGGCGCGCCGTGGTGCTGACCAGCCTGTCGGGCGACATCGAGGACGCGCCGCGCATCGTCTCCGGCATCGGCGAGCTCGACCGCGCCACCGGCGGCGGCTTCGTGCGCGGCTCGGCGCTGCTGGTGGGCGGCGATCCCGGCATCGGCAAGTCGACGCTGCTGACGCAAGCCGCCGCCGCGCTTGCCTCGAGGGGACACCGCATCGTCTATGTCTCCGGCGAGGAAGCCGTTGCCCAGATCCGGCTGCGCGCCCAGCGCCTCGGCGTCGCCTCGACGCCGGTCGAGCTCGCCGCCGAGACCAATGTTGAGGACATCCTGGCAACCATCGCCGACGGCAAGCGGCCCGACCTCGTCATCCTCGATTCCATCCAGACGCTGTGGACCGACCTCGCCGATTCGGCGCCCGGCACCGTCACCCAGGTGCGCGCGGCAGCGCAGGCGATGATCCGCTACGCCAAATCCACCGGTGCTGCGATCGTGCTGGTCGGCCATGTCACCAAGGAAGGCCAGATCGCCGGCCCGCGCGTCGTCGAGCACATGGTCGACGGCGTGCTTTATTTCGAGGGCGAAGGCGGCCACCACTACCGCATCCTGCGCACGGTGAAGAACCGCTTCGGCCCGACCGACGAGATCGGCGTGTTCGAGATGTCGGACAAGGGCCTGCGCGAGGTCGCCAACCCGTCAGAACTCTTTCTCGGCGAGCGTCATGCGAAGTCGCCGGGTGCCGCCGTTTTCGCCGGCATGGAGGGCACGCGCCCGGTGCTGGTCGAGATCCAGGCGCTGGTGGCGCCGTCTTCGCTGGGCACGCCGCGCCGCGCCGTGGTCGGCTGGGACGGCGCGCGGCTGTCGATGGTGCTTGCCGTGCTCGAAGCCCATTGCGGCGTGCGCTTCGGCCAGCATGATGTCTATCTCAACGTCGCCGGCGGCTACCGGATCAGCGAGCCGGCTGCCGATCTGGCGGTCGCCGCCGCCCTGGTTTCCTCGCTCACCGGTCTTGCCCTTCCCGCCGATTGCGTCTATTTCGGCGAGATCAGCCTGTCGGGTGCGGTGAGGCCGGTTGCGCATGCGCAGCAGCGCCTCAAAGAGGCCGAAAAGCTGGGTTTCGGTAGTGCGGTCCTGCCCTTGGGCAGCGAGGAACTTGTCGGTGGCAATGGCGCTGGGGGGATCGGGGCCGGCGCTTTCCAGCCCACCGAGCTTGCCGACCTCGTGGCGCGTATAGCCGGCTCACGGCGCAGGCGCGCCGAGGAGCAAGAATGACGCGGCTCGTCGAGCGGTAAAGACATCGAGCGCTGAAGACATGGAGTGGGGCGAAGGACATGCCGATTACGCTGCTTGACGGAATTCTCGTCGGCTTCACCCTGGTCTCGGCGATGCTCGCCATGGTGCGCGGCTTCTCGCGCGAGGTGCTGTCCATCGTCTCCTGGGTGGCGGCGGCCGCGGCGGCCTTCTTCTTCTACAAGCCGGTGCTGCCCTACGTTCAGCCCTATGTCGACAACGACAAGATCGCCATGGCGGCGGCGGCCGGCGTCGTCTTCGTCATCGCGCTGATCGTCGTTTCGGTCATCACCATGAAGCTCGCCGACTGGATCATCGATTCCCGTATCGGCGCGCTCGATCGCACACTCGGCTTCCTCTACGGCGCGGCGCGCGGCGTCCTGGTGGTCGCGGTGGCGCTCTTGTTCTTCAACTGGCTGGCCGGCGCCAAGGCGCCCGGCTGGGTTGCCAACGCCAAGTCGCGGCCGCTGCTGGAGACGATCGGCGCCAAGCTCGAAAGCCTGCTGCCCGAGAACACTGAAGACCTCGTCAACAAGTACACTCACAAGGGTGCGCCCGCGACCGAGACGCCGGTGGCACCCGGCGCGACGACCGATCAGCCGGCGGCCGAACCGCCGGCAAACGGCGACGATGCCGATGCGCCGGCCGACGACAGCGAAGGCGAAGCGCCCGCCGACAACGCGCCGGCTCCGGCTCCCGCCACGCCGGCGCCGGCAAACTGATCCCGGTCAAACGGGCGCCCGCGGCAAGGCGGGCGCTTCCCCGGGATTGACGTTGGTGTGAACGCCGCAAGGCATGCGTTGCTTTCGACGAGCGATCGCCTTATATGGCGATTTTAGCGGAGCTTGAGCCCCCATGGCAGTTTCGAAGGCAGACGCAGGCGACGTGCTTTCCGCCGAGGCCGACGACCATTTCCACGACGAGTGCGGCGTGTTCGGCATTTTCGGCCGGCAGGATGCGGCGGCGATCGTCACACTCGGCTTGCACGCGCTGCAGCATCGCGGCCAGGAAGCCGCCGGCATCGTCTCCTATGACGGCAGCCAGTTCCATGTCGAACGCCATGTCGGCCTGATCGGCGACACCTTCACCAAGCAGCGCGTCATCGACAGCCTGCAGGGCAACCGCGCCATCGGCCACACGCGCTACGCCACCACAGGCGGCGCCGGCCTGCGCAACATCCAGCCCTTCTTCGCCGAGCTCGCCGAGGGTGGCCTCGCCGTCGCCCATAACGGCAACCTCACCAATGCGCTGACCGTGCAGCGCGCGCTGCAGAAGCAGGGCTCGATCTTTTCCTCGACCTCCGACACCGAAACGCTGCTGCACCTGGTCGCCACCAGCAAGGAGCGTGACCTGAATTCGCGCTTCATCGACGCGGTGCGCCAGGTCGAAGGCGCCTTCTCGCTTGTCGCCATGACGGCCAAGAAGATGATCGGCTGCCGCGATCCGCTGGGCATCCGCCCGCTCGTGCTGGGCGACCTCGATGGCGCCTGGATCCTCGCCTCCGAGACCTGCGCGCTCGACATCATCGGCGCCCGCTTCGTGCGCGACCTGAAGCCCGGCGAGATGGTCGTCATCACCTCCAAGGGCATTGAGAGCCTGTTCCCGTTCGAACCGCAGAAGACCCGCTTCTGCATCTTCGAATATGTCTACTTCGCGCGGCCGGATTCCTCGGTCGAGGGCCGCAACGTCTATGAGGTGCGCAAGCGCATCGGCGCCGAGCTGGCGCAGGAAAACCCGGTCGAGGCCGACATCGTGGTGCCCGTACCGGATTCCGGTACGCCGGCCGCGATCGGTTTCTCCCAGGCCGCCGGCATCCCCTTCGAGCTCGGCATCATCCGCAACCACTATGTCGGCCGCACCTTCATCCAGCCCGGCGATTCGATCCGCCACATGGGCGTCAAGCTCAAGCACAACGCCAACCGCCGCATGATCGAGGGCAAGCGCGTGGTTCTGGTCGACGATTCCATCGTGCGCGGCACCACCAGCCAGAAGATCGTGCAGATGGTGCGCGACGCCGGCGCCAAGGAAGTGCATATGCGCATCGCCTCGCCGCCGACCAGCGCGTCGTGCTTCTATGGCGTCGACACGCCGGAGAAGTCGAAGCTGCTCGCCTCGCGCATGTCGGTCGAGGAGATGGCGGAGTTCATCCGTGTCGATTCGCTCGGCTTCCTGTCGATCGACGGGCTTTACCGCGCCGTCGGCGAGGCCGGGCGCGACAACGACCAGCCGCAGTTCTGCGACGCCTGCTTCACCGGCCAGTACCCGACCCGCCTGCTCGACTTCGAAGGCCACGACAATGTGCGCACGCTGTCGCTGCTGGCGACAAGCGGGGCGTAGGCCGGACCACCTCACGGAAGCTCTCGCATGACCCTCGACCTCTCCGGCCGCCTGGCGGTCGTCACCGGCGCTTCGCGCGGCATCGGCTATTTCATGGCCAAGGAACTGGCTGCCGCCGGCGCGCATGTGATCGCGGTGGCACGCACCGTCGGCGGGCTCGAGGAGCTCGACGATGCGATCAAGGCCGAGCACGCCAGGACCGGCAAGGGCGAGGCCACGCTGGTGCCGCTCGACCTTGCCGACATGGCCGGCATCGACCGGCTGGGCGGCGCCATTCACGAGCGCTGGGGCAAGCTCGACATCCTCGTGGCGAACGCCGCCGTGCTCGGCGTCATCACGCCGATCGGCCATGTCGAGGCCAAGACGTTCGAGAAGGTGATGACCATCAACGTCACCTCGACCTGGCGGCTGATCCGTTCGGTCGACCCGCTGCTGCGCCTGTCCGACGCCGGCCGCGCCATCATCATGTCCTCCAACGCGGCGCACTCGGCACGCGCCTTCTGGGCGCCCTACGCTGCCTCCAAGGCGGCGGTCGAGACGATGATGCGCTCCTGGGCGCATGAGACGCAGAGCCTGCCGCTCAGGGTCAACGCGGCCGATCCCGGCGCCACCCGCACCGCCATGCGCGCGCAGGTCGCGCCGGGCGAGGATCCGGAGACCTTGCCGCATCCGTCCGAGATCGCCAGGCGTATCGTGCCGCTGGCCAGCCCGGAGCTGAAGGAAACCGGCCTGATCTTCCAGGCCAAGCACAACCGCTTCGTCGCCTACCGGCAACCGGAATAAACCGAGTTCGAGACGGATTAAATACGCCTGCGGCAACGTTCTTCGAATGTAGAACATTCGAAACCGGAGGACCGCCATGCGTAGACTTATTCTCGTTGCCGCCACCGCACTTGCCGCCGTTACCGCCGGCGCGGCGCTGTCGCAAGACGCAAAGATGAGTTTCTTCGTCACCAGCGTCGGCTCCGGGAAGGGCGCCGATCTCGGTGGGCTGAAAGGCGCCGACGCGCACTGCGCGTCGCTTGCGGAGGCAGCCGGCGTCAAGGGCAAGACCTGGCATGCCTATCTGTCGACCAGCGCCGAGGATGCGCGCGACCGCATCGGCAAGGGTCCGTGGGTCAACGCCAAGGGCGTCAAGATCGCCGACGATGTCGCCTCGCTGCATGGCGATGCCAACGCCATCAGCAAGGAGACGGCGCTCAATGAAAAGGGCGAGGTGGTCAACGGCCGCGGCGACAAGCCGAACCGCCATGACGTGCTGACCGGCTCGAAACCCGACGGCACGAAGATCGCCGACCAGACCTGCGGCGACTGGACGATGAGCGGCGCGGAGGGGGTGGCCATGATGGGCCATCACGACCGCACCGGGCTCGACGATTCGGCAGCCGCCAAGTCATGGAATTCCTCGCATGCCTCGCGTGGCGGCTGCAGCCAGGAGGCGCTGAAGGGCACCGGCGGCGACGGCCTGTTCTATTGCTTCGCCGTCGAATGACCGCTGGAGAGCGGGGCTGACATCACGCGGCTGTGATGTCGCGCGCATGCACCGCAGGCCGGGCGAGCTTTCACCGCTCGCCCGGAGTTGCTAGGATCGGCCGACTCTCCCACACCAACATAGTGAGGAATTCCCATGGCTGCTCCCAGCGTAGCATTGGTCTGGTATCTGGTGATCGCCGGCCCACAGGGCGGCATGGTGGTGCTGCCCAGCACCTTCGACACCCGCGAACAGTGCACCAACGCCGTCACCGAATACCAGAAGCAGCCGACCCCTCAGGGATGGGCGGTGCAGTGCGTGCCGAGCGCCTCGCCGTTCACCGACGAAGGGGATGCCGAAGAGCCTTCGGCACAGTAGCTTCAGCGCCGTGCGCTGACCGTCAGTTGCGGCTTGTTGCTGATGGTCTGGAACACCACACAATAGCGTTCGGTGAGTTTGAGCAGCGAATCGATACGCTCCTGCGGCTCGTCGGTGTCGAGATCGAAACTGAGCCGGATTTCGCGGAAGCCGACCGGTGCGTCCCTGGCGACGCCCAGCGTGCCGCGAAAGTCGAGATCCCCCTCCGCCTGCACGGTGGCATTGCCAAGCTTGAACTCCAGCGCCGTCGCCACCGCCTTCAGGGTAACGCCGGCGCAAGCGACCAGCGCCTCCAGCAGCATGTCGCCGGAGCAGAGCTCGAGCCCGGAGCCGCCGGTCGCCGGATGAAGGCCGGCGATGGCCAGCGCCCTGCCCGTCTCGACCTTGCAGGCGATCGACTGGTCGTCGACCGAGCCCCTTGCCCTAAGCGTGATCAGCGCGCGCGAGGCATCCTCTCGATAGGCGTCCTTCAGCGGCGCCTGCATGGCCTTGAGTGCGGTCGCGTCCATTTGCGCTCCTTTCGATATTCTTTGGTGGTTGATAGCACATTATTCCAGCTTGGGTTCCTTTCCCCCGCCCTAGGCGAGGCGAGGAACCCAAGTGTCGAGACGCCCCCTTTGACTTCGACAGGCTCAGCCATACCTATGCGGAAGTCGTTCCCGCGGAGGCGTCATGCGGTTCAAGCTGAAACTCGTTCCCCTCGCCCTGCTGTTGCTTGCCGCGTTCGCGCCGGCTGGTCTCGCCGAAACGCCGGAACGGCCGGCGCCCGCGGGCGGCGTGCTGTCGCTCCTGCCACAGCCGCAGACGACGAACCACTCGATCACCATCGCCGGGCGCAAGCTGGACTATCAGGCTAAGGCCGCCACCCTGTCGCTGCTCTCCGGCAAGGGCGATGTCACAGCCGAGATCTTCTACGTCGCCTACACGCTGCGGCCATCGGAGGGCGAGGCGAAGGCTGCCCCTCGCCCCATCACCTTCGTGTTCAACGGCGGGCCGGGCGCGGCCTCCGCCTATCTGCATCTCGGCGCGCTCGGGCCGCGCGTCGTCATGACCGGTGCAGCTGGAGAATTCCTGCCCTCACCGCAAAAGCTCATCGACAATCCCGACAGCTGGCTCGACATGACCGACCTCGTCTTCGTCGATCCGGTCGGGACCGGCTACAGCCGCGAGGCGCCCGGCCAGGACACGCACGATTTCTGGGGCGTCAGCCAGGACGCCAGCTCGATCGGCGCCTTCATCCGGCTCTATCTCGCCCAGAACGGCCGCACCGGGTCGCCGCTTTTCCTTGCCGGGGAAAGCTATGGCGGGTTCCGTGCGGCGCTGCTTGCCCGCACGCTGCAGGAGGATGTCGGCATCAGCCCGAACGGCATCGTGCTGATCTCTCCGGCGCTGGAGTTCATGCTAGTGCAGCCGGACGAATTCGAGCCGCTGCACTGGGCGCTCGAACTGCCCTCGCTGGCGGCGGTGCGCCTCAGCAGCGAAGGCGTCAGCGGGGATGCGTTGCGGGAAAGGCTCGCCGAGGTCGAGCATTATGCCATGGGCGACTACCTCACCGCTTTGACCAGCGGGCTGGAACAAGGCGGAAAGCTGGCGAGCCAGCGCGTGGCTGATATCACCGGACTGCCGCTCGAGCTCGTCCAGCACAATTTCGCCCGCGTCCCGACCGGCCTGTTCGCGCGAGAATTCGCCCGCGCCAAAGGCAAGGTGCTGAGCCCGTATGACGGCATGATCGGCACGGCCGACATCGCGCCAGAGAGCGGACGCATCGCAGGACCCGATCCCGTGCTCGACCGCAGTGTGCCGGCGCTGACCTCGGCCTTCGTCGGCTATGTCCGCGACGAGCTCAATTTCCACACCGACATCAGCTACCGGCTGCTCAATGGCGAGGTCACCCACAATTGGGACTACGGCACCTCGCGGCAAGGCTATGCCGGCGTGATGGATGATCTGCAGCGGGCGCGTTCACTCAACCCCGCGCTCGGCGTCGTGATCGTCAACGGCTACACCGACCTCGTCACGCCCTATCTCGCCTCGCGTTATCTGGTGAATCAGGTTCCGCCGCTTTCCGACGCAAAGCCTATCCGCCTCGATGTCGTCGAGGGCGGCCACATGATGTATTTCAGGGCGGACGGAAGGCGAGCGCTGAAGGAGGCGGCCGCGGAGCTTTATCAGGCAACGCAGTGAGGCCTGCGGCTCACGAACAGGTTTCGCTGCCGGCCGTTGACGGACGGCGCCCGGAAAGGGCTTCGACCGCGTCTTCGATGCCGACAGGCTGCCTCTCGACGTCCTCCAGATACAGTCGCCCGCTTACGATCCGATCGTCGACGATCTCGAACAGGGTGACCCCGCGCACCTCGAAGGGTTTTCCGTCGCGGCGAGTGCCGGACCAATGCCATTCGGTCCAGGTCGTGTCGCCGTCCCGGACCGAGCGCATGACCGTCGCATGGAAGTCAGGTATCCCTGCGAACATGGCCTCCCAGTTGGCGCGCATCTGGTCGCGGCCGATGAAGGCTCTGCCCGGGTGCGTCGGCTGTTCGCTTCGATAGTTCTCGTGGATGAGAGCGGCGACAGCGTCGAGCTGATGCGCGTTCATCGCCCTCACCAGTCGATCGATCACGTCAGTCATCGAAGCTTCCGGACCTATGCAGCGCACGCATTGGCGCGCCTCTCCATAGTCCACTGCCGGGGTCAGCCGCGCCGATCAATCCGCGAGTTGCAAAATTACCTGAACGGGCGATGACCGTCCAGCATTGCAAGACGTCGAACATCCGTGTGCCGCAAGCGTCAGGTGAATGCAGGCCGCCAGGCCTGTGCCCCAACGCAAGGCCGGAGCTGGCGTAGCGCCGTGCGGGCCATCGCCCGTATAGGCTGATCCTGTTGGGCCAAGGGGTTTGGCTCAATGCAAGCAACGTCCGCAAAGCGGTGCCGCATGGCCGATGTCGCCATTCTCGATAGCCGCGAAAGGGTGCTGGCCGGCATCCTCCTGACCGGCGGCGCCTATTTCCTGTTTTCGGCGCAGGACGCAGCGATCAAGCTGCTGGTCGTCGGCATCAGCGTCTGGCAGATCATGTTCTTCCGCTCGGTCACCATCCTTGCCGCCTGCGCGGCGATCGGCGGGCGGCGCCTGTTCACCGATACTGCGCGCTCGCCCATCGTGCGGCCGATGCTGGTGCGCAGCGCCTTCACGCTGGCGGCCTGGCTTTGCTACTACAATGCCGCCCGCACCCTGCAGCTCGCCGAGCTCACCACCATCTACTATGCCGCTCCGATCATCGTCACCGTGCTGTCGGTGTTCATGCTTGGCGAGAAGGTGCCGCTGCTGCGCTGGCTGGCGGTGCTGATCGGCTTTGCCGGCGTATTCGTCGCCTGCGATCCGACCCATCTCGGCATCTCGCTGCCGATGGTCCTGGTGCTGGCCGCGGCCCTGCTTTGGGGCATCGCCGTCGTGCTTTTGCGCAAGATAGCGATGCAGGAGCGCACGACGATCCAGCTCGTGCTCAACAATTTCTACTTCCTGCTCTTCTCCGTGGCGCCGGCGCTGATCTGGTGGCGGACGCCCGACGGCGGCCAGTTGCTGCTTCTGGCCAGCGTCGGTGCGCTCGGCGGCATGGCGCAGTATCTTCTGTTCGAAGGCATGAAAAGGGCGCCGGTGTCGATCGTGGCGCCGTTCGAGTACACGTCGCTGGTCTGGGCCTTCGCGCTCGGCTTCGCCATCTGGGGCGACGTGCCGCGCCGCGAGGTGTTCCTTGGGGCGGCGCTGATCGTCGCCGCCGGCCTGCTCGTCATCGGCAACGAGCATTTCCGCAAACGGCTCTAGCATGACAACTGACGGAACCATGCCGGTAGGGCGACGTAGACTGAGGACATGACCGATTCCCTCGAGATGACTGATACATTGGCCGATGGCGCGACGAGCGCCGCCGAGCGAACCTTGGGCATCGTCCTGGTGTCGGCTTCCGCCGTCGTGTTCGGCCTCACCGGCGTGCTGACAAAATCGATCCACGCCGATCCGCTGACGATCACCTGCTGGCGCGGTTTCGTCGGCTCGATCCTGATCACGCTTTATGTGCTGTGGCGGCGGCGCCGCTCCGGCGGGCGCGAAAGCCTGCGGCTCGGCTGGCGCGGCTGGCTGCTGGCGCTGGAAGGCGCAGCCGCCAGCATCGCCTTCATCGCGGCGTTCAAATTCACCTATGTCGCCAATGTCGCCGTCATCTACGCGACCTCGCCTTTCATCGCCGCATTGCTCGCCTTCCTGCTGGTGCGGGAAAAATTCCGGCTGCAGACGATGCTTGCCGCCGCCGTGTCGCTGTGCGGCGTCGGCATCATGGTGTGGTCGGGCTTCGGCACCGGCCATCTCTTCGGCGATGGGCTGGCGCTGCTGATGACAACCGGCAGCGCGCTCTACATGATCATGGTGCGCGCCTTCCGCGACACGCAAGTTGTGTGGGCTGGCGCGGTGTCGGCCTTCCTTCTGTTCGTCCTCGGCTGGTTCGTCACAGATCCGCTGGCGGTCTCGGCACGGGATGCGCTGCTGCTGGCCACGTTCGGCGGCTCCTTCGCGCTGGCGTCGATCCTGTGGACGGAAGGTTCGCGGCTGATCCCGGCGTCCGAATCAGGCCTGCTCGGCTCGGCCGAAGTGCCGTTCGCGATCGCGTTCGCTTTCCTGTTCCTCGGCGAGATCCCGCCGGCCGCCAGCATAAT
>NZ_RZOS01000018.1:0-33410 GCF_004022605.1 Mesorhizobium sp. M4B.F.Ca.ET.089.01.1.1 | reverse complement strand
CTCGCGCTTTTGCGCTTCCGGTCTCGACGCCATCAATTTCGGCGCCGCCTGACATGCCCATGCCGACGCGCGACATCGATTCGACGCCGCCGGCGATGACGATGTCGTCGGCACCCTGCGCGATCTTGGCGGCGCCTGGTTCATGGATCCGTCCGTCGGCCTGCCCGGCTGGTTCGTGCCCCAGGGCATTTCGGCCGACCTGATCGCCACCAAGTATGGCTTCAGCCGCGACGATGTCGATGCCTATGCCGTCGAGAGCCAGAAGCGCGCCGCCAAGTCCTGGTCCGAGGGCCGCTTCCAGAATTCGGTGATCCCGATCAAGGACCAGAATGGGCTGACCATCCTCGACCATGACGAGCACATGCGACCGGCGACCGACATGCAATCGCTGGCCTCGCTCAACCCGTCCTTCGTCATGCCTGGCGAAATGGGCGGCTTCGATGCGGTTGCCGTGCAAAAGCACCCGGAAGTCGAGGAGGTCAACCACGTCCACCATGCCGGCAACTCGTCCGGCATCGTCGATGGCGCCGCTGCCGTCCTGCTCGGCTCCAAGAAGGCCGGCAAGGCGATGGGCATCAAGCCGCGCGCCCGCATCCGCGCCTTCGCCAACATCGGCTCCGAGCCGGTGCTGATGCTGACCGGCCCGGTCGACGTCACCGAAAAGCTCTTGCAGCGCGCCAAGATGAAGCTGTCGGACATCGACCTGTTCGAGCTCAACGAGGCCTTCGCCTCGGTGGTGCTGCGCTACATGCAGGCCTTCGAGATCCCGCACGACAAGATCAATGTCAACGGCGGCGCGATCGCCATGGGCCATCCGCTCGGTGCCACCGGCGCCATGATCTTCGGCACCGTGCTCGACGAGCTCGAGCGGCGTGACCTGAACACCGCCTTGGTCACGCTCTGCATCGGCGCCGGCATGGGCACCGCCACCATCATCGAACGCGTCTGACGGGGAGAGAGAAGATGAGCTACACCAATTTCACCCTCGACATCGACGCCGACGGCATTGCGCTGGTCACCTGGAACATGCCGGATCGATCGATGAACGTCTTCACCGAAGAGGTGATGCGGGAGCTTAACGCCATCGTCGACCATGTCGCCGGCGACGCGGCCATCAAGGGCGCGGTCATCACCTCCGGCAAGGATACATTCTCCGGCGGTGCCGACATCACCTTGCTGCAGAAGATGCTGGGCGCCTTCGCCGCCGACAAGGCGAAGGATTTGGGCAAGGCGACCAAAGCCCTGTTCGACAATGCCGGCGTCATGACCGGCCTGTTCCGCAAGATCGAGACTTCCGGCAAGCCGTGGGTGTCGGCGATCAACGGCACCTGCATGGGCGGCGCCTTCGAGATGTCGCTCGCCTGCCACGGCCGCGTCGCTGCCGATTCCGACAAGGTGAAGATGGCGCTTCCGGAAGTGAAGATCGGCATCTTCCCGGGTGCCGGCGGCACCCAGCGCGTGCCGCGACTGACCGACCCGCAGCAGGCGCTGCAGATGCTGACCACCGGCCAGACTCTCACGCCGCAGAAGGCCAAGGCAATGGGCCTGATCCACGAGATCGCCGAGCCTTCGAAGCTGGTCGAGACCGCCAAGGCGATGATCAAGAACGGCCTGAAGCCGGTGGCGCCCTGGGACGAGAAGGGCTTCAAGCTGCCCGGCGGCCCGGTCTATTCGGCGGCGGGCGCCAATCTCTGGCCGCCGGCCATCGCCATCCTGCGCCGCGAGACCTTCGGCAACTATCCGGCCGCCGCGGCGATCCTGAAATGCGTCTATGAGGGCCTGCTGGTGCCGTTCGACACCGCGCTCAGGATCGAGCAGCGCTATTTCACCGAGATCATGCAGACCAGGGAAGCGGCGGCGATGATCCGCTCGCTGTTCGTGTCGCTGCAGGAACTGAACAAGGGCGCGCGTCGCCCGGCCGGCGTGCCGGATACCAAGTTCAAGAAGATCGGCATCCTCGGCGCCGGCTTCATGGGCGCCGGCATCGCCTATGTCACGGCCAAGGCCGGCATTCCCGTCGTGCTCCTCGACCGCGACATGGAGTCGGCAGAAAAGGGCAAGGCGCATTCCGACAGCCTGATTTCTGATCAGGTCAAGAAGGGCCGCGCCAAGCCCGAAGAGAAGGACAAGTTGCTGTCGCTGATCACGCCGACGGCCGACTATGCCGACCTCGCCGGCTGCGATCTGGTGGTCGAGGCCGTGTTCGAGGATTCCGCCGTCAAGAAGAGCGCCACCGAAAAGGCGGAAGCGGTGCTGAAGTCGTCGGCGATCTTCGCCTCCAACACCTCGACCATCCCGATCACCTCGCTGGCGAAGAATTCGGCGCGACCGAAGAATTTTGTCGGCATCCACTTCTTCTCGCCGGTCGACAAGATGATGCTGGTCGAGATCATCCTCGGCAAGAAGACCGGCGACAAGGCGCTGGCGACCGCCATCGATTTCGTGCGCGCCATCAAGAAGACGCCGATCGTCGTCAACGACACGCGCGGCTTCTACGTCAACCGCTGCGTCCTGCGCTACATGTCGGAAGCCTACAAGATGCTGATCGAGGGTGTCCCGGCACCGATGATCGAGAACGCCGCCAAGGCGGCCGGCATGCCGGTCGGTCCGCTGGCGCTGACCGACGAGACGGCGATCGACCTTGCCCAGAAGATCATGAAGCAGACGATCAGGGATATCGGCGAGAAGGCAGTCGATCCGAAGCAGATGGCGCTGATCAACACCATGGTCGACACGCATGGCCGCTTCGGCCGCAAGAACGGCAAGGGCTTCTACGACTATCCGGCCAAGCCGGCGAAGAAGAAGCTGTGGCCGGGCCTCAAGGATCTCTACCCGCAGCTCAAGCCGGAGAAGATCGACTATGAGGAGCTGAAGCGGCGCCTGCTGGTCACCATCGCACTGGAAGCGGCGCGGGTGATGGAAGAGGGTATCGTCACCGATCCGCGCGAGGCCGATGTCGGCTCGATCCTCGCCTTCGGCTTCGCCCCCTTCACCGGCGGCGCACTGTCCTACATCGACGGCATCGGTGCGCAGCAGTTCGTCAAGATCGCCAAGGGCCTGCAGAAGAAGTACGGCGCCGAGTTCAAGGCTCCCAAGCTGCTCCTCGACATGGCCGAAAAGGGCGAGACCTTCTACCAGCGCTTCGACCCTTATCAGAAGGGCGAGGTCAAGCAGGCAGCCTGACGGCCGACGCGGATGTATGTCTGGGCGCGCATGGCGCGCATGATGGCCACGGCGCGAAGCCGTGGCCCTTACCTTGTCGGTGGCGAGAGCCGGCTTGCCTTCCGCTGCCTGCCGACCGACATCGATTTCAACCTGCATCTCAACAATGCCCGCTACATGATGCTCGCCGACCTCGGCCGCATCGACATCTTCCTGCGCGCCGGCCTGATCGCGCTGGCGCGCAAAAACGGCTGGGCGCCGATGATCGGCGGGCTGCAGGTGGCCTATGTGCGCGAGATCCGGCTGTGGCGGCGCTTCGAGGTCATATCCTCGATCGAGACCTGGGAGGGAACCTCGGTGATCGGCAGGCACCGCTTCGTCCTCGACAGCGGCGATACGGCCGCGCTGATCATGACGACCGGCGGCGTCTACGACCGCCGCAATCGCCGCTTTCTCGACATCGCCGAGGTTGTCGCCGCGCTTGGCCGTTCTGCTCAGCCGCGCCCACCGACCGAGGCCGAGCAGGCATTCATGGCGTCGCACCGGAATTTGCGGGAACTTGCCAAAAAGGCCTGATCGTTGGCGATCCCGCGCTTCCTCGGTGGACATTGGGGCGGTTGCGCGGTAGACAGGAAGAGGCATTTTTTCCTGTTTTGAAGGAGAGCTCGATTGCTCTCGCACGACCGTGTCTGGGCTGCCATCGACGCACTCGCCGAGCGTTATTCGCTGTCGGCGTCAGGTCTGGCAAGGCGCGCCGGTCTCGACTCCACCGCCTTCAACAAGTCGAAGCGCCTGTCCTCGGACGGGCGGCCACGCTGGCCCTCGACCGAATCGCTGGCCAAGATCATCGAGGCCACCGGCGCCTCGCTGGAGGAGTTCACCGGGCTGGTCGAAGGCCTCGGTGGGACCGCTTCGCAGCCACGCACGTCTTCGGTGCCGCTGCTCGGCTTTGCCCAGGCCGGCGCCGGCGGCTTCTTCGACGATGCCGGCTATCCGGCGGGGCAGGGCTGGGATCTGGTGGAATTGCCGGCGCGGGCGACCGCGACCTCCTATGCGCTGAAAGTGCAGGGCGATTCCATGCTGCCGCTCTACCGCAACGGCGACGTGCTGATCGTCGAGCCGGGAGCGGCCACTCGCAAGGGCGACCGCGTCGTCGTGAAGACCGCCGCGGGCGAGGTGATGGCCAAGGTGCTCGATCGCCAGACCGCGAAGTCGATCCTGCTGGTCTCCCTCAATCCCGATCATCCCGACCGCGATATTCCGATGCGCGACGTCGAATGGGTGGCGCGCATCGTCTGGGCCAGCCAGTAGGTGCGGCTGCCTCACCTTGCCGTGGCGGTTCTGGCGGTGCCGGCGATGGCGGCGCTCGTCGCCGCCGGAGGCCGCACGCTGCAGGGCAACGAAAGCGTCGTCACGATTGACCGGATCGATCCGGCCGCCGGCACGATCGCCGGGCAGGACGCCGACATGCGGCCCGAAGCACCGGCCACGGCAGCCATTCCGGCACCGCAGCCGGTGAGGACTCCCGCCCATTCCAGGGCGATCGATCCCGATGTCGTGGCGCCGCCGCAGCTTTCCGCCGAAGAGCTCGAGCGGGTCGAGCCCCGCGCGCCGCTCAGCGATCTCGCGCTCGCCGGCCCGCTCAAGCCGCCCAAGTTGAAGATGCCGGACGACTGGAACGGGACCAAGCTGTTCCAGCCTGTTGCCGCCGCCGCCGGCCTGATCGAGGCGAAAGGCTACGCCGTCGCCGTCTCGGGCGTCGAGGTCGTCAGCCAGGACGAGACGTGTGCCGACGAGGGCAAATCCTGGGCCTGCGGCATCCGCGCCAGGACGGCGTTCCGCTCTTTCCTGCGCGGCCGCACGGTGGTCTGCACGGTGCCGCCCGAGGGCGGCCGCGACACCATTTCCGCCGAATGCCGCGTCGGCAATCAGGATGTCGGCGAATGGCTGGTGCAAAACGGCTGGGCGCGTGCCGCCGCAGGCGGGCCCTATGTCGAGGCGGGCGAGAAAGCGCGCACCGCAAGGAAAGGCATCTTCGGCGCGGCTCCGGATCTTTCGGGCGTGCCCTCACTCCCTGCCGCCTTGCCCCCGGCGCCCTCCGCGCCGAGTTCGATCCTGCAGGAAGAGGATGGGATCCTTACGCCGCTAGCTGACCAGCCAGCGCCCGCTCAATGAGCGCCCGCGTCTCGGCGATGCCGTAGAGGGCGGCGAAGGAACCGAAGCGCGGACCGCGCTCCTGTCCGATCAGCACCTGGTAGATCATCTGGAAGAAGGCGACCGAAACGCCGGGCCCGCCTTCCGGGCTCTGCTTGGAATGGTCCTGATAACGCTCGATCCGCCGCGCCACGTTGAGCGCCGCGTTCTGGATCGCTTCGCCGTCGGCGCCCTGCGGCAGCGCGCCGAGCGCGTCCGAAAGCTTCGCCAGCGCGTCGCGCTCCACGTCGTCGGCGGCGCGGAAAACCTTGGTCGGCTTCACGAAATCGTCGAAATAGCGGATCGCGTAGCCTGTCAGCCGGTCGAGCTCGGGATGCGTCGCCGGCGTCACGCCAGGTGCGTGGCGCGAAATGAAGCCCCACAGTACCGCCTTGTCATGCGCATTGGAGGCGCTGACCAGATTGAGCAGCAGCGCGAACGGCACCGGCAGGTCGATGGCCGGCGGATTGCCGTCATGCATGTGCCAGACCGGATTGCCGAGCCGCTCCTTCCAGTCCTGCCGCGGATAGGCGCCGAGGAAGGTGTAGTACTCGTCCACGGCCCTCGGAATGACGTCGAAATAGAGCTTCTTGGCCTGCCGTGGCCGCTGGTACATGTAGAGCCCGAGGCTCTCGGTCGGCGCATAGGTCAGCCACTCGTCGATGGTCAGCCCGTTGCCCTTCGACTTCGAGATCTTCTGGCCGTTCTCGTCGAGGAACAGCTCGTAGACGAAATGCTCCGGCGCGCGTCCGCCGAGGATGTTGCAGATGCGGTCGTAGATCACGGCGTTGGTCTGGTGGTCCTTGCCGAACATCTCGAAGTCGACGCCGAGCGCCGCCCAGCGCATGCCGAAATCCGGCTTCCACTGCAGCTTCACCTTGCCGCCCTTGATCGAGAGCGTGGTTTCGGTGCCGTCATCGTCGAAGGTGATGGTGCCGGCCTTGGCGTCGACATGCTTCATCGGCACGTAGAGCACGCGGCCGCTCTTCGGCGAGATCGGCAGGAACGGGCTGTAGGTCGCCTGGCGCTCTTCGCCGAGCGTCGGCAGCATGACGGCCATGATCTCGTCATAGCGCTCGGCGGCGCGCAGCAGCACCTCGTCAAAGCGGCCTGTCTTGTAGTACTGCGTCGCGCTGGCGAACTCGTAGTCGAAGCCGAACGTGTCGAGGAAGCGGCACAGCATCGCGTTGTTGTGGTCGGCAAAGCTCGCATAGTCGCCGCCGAACGGATTCGGAACCGACGACAGCGGCATGTGCAGATACGGCTCCAACGCCGCGCGGTCCGGCACGTTGTCGGGGATCTTGCGCATGCCGTCCATGTCGTCGGAGAAGCAGAGCAGCTTGGTCTTGACCTTGTCTTCCGTCAGCACGCGGAAGGCGTGACGCACCATGGAGGTGCGCGCCACCTCGCCGAACGTGCCGATATGCGGCAGGCCGGACGGGCCGTAACCGGTCTCGAACAGGACGGTGTCCGGAAACGCGGCGTTCTTGTAGCGCGCGATGATCTTCTTGGCTTCCTCGAACGGCCAGGCCTTGCTCTCGGCGGCGGCCGCAAGCATCTCGGGATTGAGATCGATGATGTTTGATCCCGTCATGTCAAAAGTTCCAGCTATCGGCCGGCTTGCCGGCGGAGGTAAGATTTTCAACCGGTCCTCTAGGCGCGACAGGCCGGAGCGTCAACGATTTGCGGCGGTTTTCCTTGCGGCGTCCACCTGGCGACCCTACCTTCGGGGCGCATTATCAAGGAGTTTTGAATGCCTTTGACGCCACACGAAGCCCTGATCTACCTGATGGTCATCACTTCGGCTTCCGACCGCGACATGACCGATGTCGAGCTTGCGCGCATCGGCGACGTGGTCCGCTCATGGCCGGTGTTCGTGGATTTCAACCAGGACAGGCTGGTTGCCGTCGCTCAGGCCTGCCAGAAGGCGTTGAACGCCGAGGACGGACTGGAAGGCGTGCTCGAACTTGTCGAAGGGGCGCTGCCCGAACGGCTGCGCGACACCGCTTATGCCGCCGCTTTCGAGGTCGCCGCCGTCGATCTCGAAATGCGCATGGAAGAAGTGCGGGTGCTGCAGTTGATCCGTCTCAAGCTCGATCTCGACACGCTGACCGTCGCCGCGATCGCCCGCGCGGCGAAGGCGCGTCTGCGCACGCTGACTTAGGTTTGGTCGATATTCAGGTGAGGCCGGCCTGCGAATGGCGGTCTCCAGCGCTTCCGGTGCTCAGGTACTCAAGTACGCTCCGCTCCGGTTCTCGGAAGCCAGCACTTTCGGCGCGGCCTGAGCTCAACCTCAACAAGCCCTGCCGTGCTGCGGTCCTCAGAAGAAGCTGACCGGGAAATAGCGGAGGTAGAATTCGGCGAAGGTGCCCTTCACCGAGATCTCCTGCAAGGCGTAGTCCATGGCCGCCGCCAGCGCCGGATCGCCGGCGCGGGTGGCGATCGCCATGCCCGAGCCCAGATATTCCGGGGCCAGATAGGGTCCGCCGGCGAAGCGGCAGCAGCCGGAGGCATCGGTGCCGCCCAGCCAGAAGGCAAAGCGCATGCCGTCGCCGAAGGCGGCGTCGATCTTGCCGGACTTGAGGTCGCCATAGAGCGCTTCCGGCGCGTCGAAGGGCACGACCTGAACGGTGCCGAAATACTCGCGCAGCATTTTCTCATGCGCCGAGCCGGCGATGACGCCGACCCGCTTGCTGCGCAACTTGTCGAGGATCGGCTCCGCGAAGGCTTTCGCCTTCGGCATGATGAAGCGCGCCGGGAACTGCAGATAGGAGCGCGAGAAGGCGTATTTCGTCCGCGTCTCCGGCGTCGCGGCGATGCCGGCGATGATCGCCTCGCCTTCGCCCTTCTGCAGCGCCTCGTCGAGCTCGCCCCAGGGCAGCGCCTGGATTTGGCACTTCTCGGCGATGCCGAGCTCGGCGCAGATCGCGCGCGCCAGGTCGACATGGAAACCGGACAGCTTGCCCGCGCTGTCGAGGAAGTTGAACGGCGGAAAGTCGGTGGTGGTAAGGAACCTGAGGCGCGGCAACGCCGAGAGGTCGGGCTTCGGCAACCGCTCCTTGGCGTCCCACAGCACCGGCACCTGCGGCTCGGCGGCAAATGTAATGCCGGCAAAAAACTGCGCCGCCGCCAGCATCGACAGGGCGATGACCATCCGTCGCAATGTCACAAGAAGGCTCCGCCCAGTCATGTCCTTGGGCTTTTCGTACGAAAATAGCGCCGGCACAATGGTTTTTGATTTCAACCTGCGAATTTAAGCGTATGGTTTAGGTAGTTTGCAAATACGCTCCGCGGCGCCGGCTGAAAGGGGGTCAATCACCCGGTCGCTAAAGCGGTGCAGCTTTGCAATCCGGGGTTGATGGCGAAGCGCGGGTCAGGCATCTACCATCGATCTCTGATGCGGAAGGCAACATGGGGTAGATGTTGCGATGGGTCATTTTGATCGCACACTGGAATACATCGATCAGCTGCAGCACGCCAACACGGCGGCCGCGGTCTGCGAAAGGCTGCTTGGCGTCACGTCGAATTTCGGCCTGACGGCGCTGATGGCCGGAACCGTGCCGCATCCGGGCACGCCGCGCGGCCAGCAGAAGGACCACGTGCTGCTCTGCGACTGGCCGGGCGAATGGCTGGAGCGCTATGTGGCGCGCAACTACGTCGACCACGATCCCGTCGTCAGCCACATGAAGCAACTTCAGGCGCCGTTCCAGTGGCGTGAGGCCTCGGAAAGCATCCGCATCGACAAGAGCAGCGGCGAGGTGATGGGCGACGCCAGGGAGTTCAAGCTGCGCGACGGCCTGGCATTCCCGCTGATCACGCTCGACGGCCAGATCGTCATGGTGTCGCTAGGCGGCGAGGCGGTCGAGCTGTCGGAAGCGGAGTTCGGGATGGTGTCGCTGGCGTCGACCTATGCGATCGGCCGCGCCATGCAGCTCCATACGATGGCCGCCAAGACCATCGATCACATCGAATTGACGCCGCGCGAGCGCGAATGCCTGCAATGGGCTGCCGTCGGCAAGTCCGAATGGGAAATATCTCAAATTCTAGGCATTTCGGAACACACTTCCGAGAAACACCTTCTTAACGCCAAAAGCAAACTCGGTGCCGTCAACAGGGTGCAAGCCGTCGCCGAAGCGATTAGGCGCGGCTATATTAGCTAGGTCGGCCGAGCTGGCCTAGAAATTCTTGCCTACGCGATCGCGTAATTTTTTCGGGAAAGCCCGGCCGTATCTTCCTATTCAAACCAGGAGACGGCTAATGCTTTTTTCCCTAACAACCCAGGAATTGATGGAGCGTCCCGACCTGTGGGAAGCCGTCCATCGGTTGCGCTACAGGATCTTCGTCGAGGAGATGGGCTGGACCGATCTCGAGCGTCCCGACGGCCTCGAGATCGACCAGTTCGACCACGACGAAGCGGTGCATCAACTCGTCATCCGCAATGGCGAGCTTGCCGGCTATCAGCGGATGCTGCCGACGACACGGGCACATCTGCTGACCGACGTGCTGCAGGACCTCTATGAAGGCACCCCGCCCTCGGGGCCAGGTGTCTGGGAATTGACCCGCTACGCGGTCGCGCCAGGCTTCCGGGACGGCAAGCGCGGCGTGTCGACGGTCGGCACGGAGCTGATCGCCGGCTTCGTCGAATGGAGTCTCAAGCGCAACATCAACCAGGTCATCATCGAGTTCGAGCCGATGTGGGTGCTGCGCGCGCTGCAACTGCACTTCCTGGCGACGCCTCTCGGTTACCAGCGCACCTACGGCAACCAGCAGGTCGTCGCCACGCTGCTCACCTTCACCGAACACACGTTGGACGTGGTCCGCGCGCGCCGCAACCATTTCGCCCCTGTGCTGGCCAGAGGATATCCCGACAGGCTCGGCCTGCGGCAGGCATCGTAATTGGAGTTTTGTTATGAGTATCCACCCGCAACCAGAATTACGCGGCCACACGCTGGTCGTCACTGTCTCCTCGCACGACGGCCGGCCGGTGCTGGACAGACGCGCCTATGCCAGCCTGGCCAGGACCTTCCACGAAGCCGCCGTGAACGATGATGTGCGTGTCGTCGTGCTGCGCGGCCTGGCAGGCTGTTTCTGCCTTGGCGGCGACTTTTCCGAGTTCCTCGACGCCACCAAGCATCGAGAGTTGATCGCCGCCGTCACAGACATGTTCCGCACGCTGGCGACCTTTCCAAAACCCGTCCTTGCCTGTGTCGACGGCGATGCCGTCGGTGTCGGTTGCACCATCCTGTTCCACTGCGACATGGTGATCGCCTCGCGCGCAAGCACGTTCCGGGTGCCGTTCGTCGATTTCGGCTTGGTGCCTGACGCAGCAACCAGCATCCTGGCGCCGCAGAAGCTCGGCTATGCCGGCGCCTTCCGCTTCTTCTGCCTGGGCGACACGCTGCATGCCGAGGATGCCAAGGCGCTCGGCCTGGTCGGCGAGATCGTGGCCGACGGCAGCGCGGAGGAAGCGGCCCTTCTCAGGGCGAGGCAGCTTGCCAAGAAGCCGGTCGCGGCACTCCTGCAGACGCGCGGCCTGCTCAAGGGCGACACCGGCGCGCTCTGCGACCGCATCGACCAGGAGATATCGCTGTTCCAGCAGGCGCTGCAGGACGACACGACCCTGAAGCGGCTGCAGCGCATTGCCCGGCTGGCGGCCTAGAGCATGATGCCGAAAAGTGTGAAGAGGTTTTCGGACGACATCATGCTCTATCTCTTTGATTAGAGCCGGATTCAGATTTCAGGTCGAGTCGACCTGAAATCATCCGGCTCTAGGCCGCCAGCCACCGTATCGTCGGCGAAATGGGGCCTACTTCTCCAGGAATGATGGCCCTTCGCCGATGATCTTCTTGTCTTCCTTGCCGACGATTTCGAGGTCGCGCCCGTCATAGGGCAGCGACGACAGGATGCGCCTGATCACAGCCAGCCGTGCCCGTCGCTTGTCGTTGGCCCGCACGACGATCCAGGGCGCGAACTCCTTGTGCGTGCGTTCGACCATGAGGTCGCGCGCCTTCGTGTAGTCGTCCCATTTGTTGATGCCGGCGACGTCGATCGGCGAGAACTTCCAGTTCTTCAGCGGGCTCCAGCGGCGGTCGTGGAAGCGTTCGAGCTGGGTTTCCCGGCCGATGTTCAGCCAGAATTTGAAGAAATGGATGCCTTCGTTGCAGATCATCCGCTCGAAATGCGGTGTCTCGTCGAGGAATTTCGCGTGCTGCTCGGGCGTGCAGAAGCCCATCACCGGCTCGACGCCGCCGCGATTGTACCAGGAGCGGTCGAAGGTGACGAATTCGCCCGACGTCGGGAAGTGGGCGACATAGCGCTGGTAATACCACTGTCCGATCTCGGTCGGCGTCGGCTTGGTCAGCGCCACATTGCGCGCGGTGCGCGGGTTCATGTACTGGCGCAGCACGAAGATCGTGCCGCCCTTGCCGGCTGCGTCGCGGCCCTCGAACAGCGCCATCACCCGCTTGCCGGTCGCCTGCAGCCAGGCCTGCGCCTTGACCAGCTCGATCTGCAACTGCTCGAGCGTCTCGTCATACTCCTCGCTCTTCATCTTCTTGTCGTAAGGATAGCCGCCGGCGGTCAGCTTGTTGTCCTCGATCCAGTCGGGAAGCACCGGGTTCTCGATGTCGAACTCCCGCTCCTTGCCGCCAATCCTGATTTTCAGCGGGCCCTGTGTCGGTGCCGGTGCCGGGCTTTCCTTGGCTTTTTTCATCGAGACGAACCTTTCCAGCTTGCGGACTCATGCTATTGGGAGCCTCAACGGCGCCGCGCCCCCGTCTGGATGCGCAAATGACGCTGTAGCACTCCAGGCCGGTCGAGCGGAAGTTTCGCGACCGGCGACAGGGGGTAAAGGCATGGGGCGCGAGCGCGCGAATGGCTGAGCTGAACGCGGAGCACAGAGGCACGGTGCAACCGGCGGCCGCGCGGCTGTGGGCGAACCGCTGGCTGCTCGCCGCCGGCATCGTCGCCGTCCTCGCCGTTCATGGTCTTGCCGGCGCTTCGGCCTATGTGGTGCTGGCGGCGATTGTCCTGCTGCTGGCGGCGGCGCTGCTGCCGTCGGGCGGCGCCCGTCAATCGATCGAGGACGCCGCGGCCATGGAAGCGGGCGGGCTGCAGCGCCTTTCCGGCGAGTATCTCGCCGCCGCCGTCGCCGATCCCCTGATCATCTTCGACCGCACCGCCACCATCGTCCATGCCAACGCCGCCGCTTTCGCCGCCTTCGGCGGCCTCGCGCCGGGCATGTCGCTGTCGCTGAAGTTCCGCGCCCCGGAAATGCAGGCCTTGCTGGACAGCGTCCTGTCGGGCACGGTCGCATCCGAAATTGTCGACTACACCGAAAAGCTGCCGGTCGAGCGCGCCTACCGCGTCAGCGCCTCCTCTGTCGGTCATGCCACCGACCTCTATGTGCTGGTGTTCAAGGACCAGAGCGAGGCGCGCCGGATCGACAGGATGCGCGCCGATTTCATCGCCAACGCCAGCCATGAGCTGCGCACGCCGCTTGCCTCGATCTCGGGCTTCATCGAGACGCTGCGCGGGCCGGCCCGCGGTGATCCCGCCGCGCGCGACCAGTTCCTGCAGATCATGCAGAACCAGACCGGCCGCATGGCCCGCCTGATCGACGATCTCCTGTCGCTGTCGCGGCTGGAGATGAAGCCCTATCTGAAGCCGGGAACCGAGGTCGATCTGCGCCAGACCATCGACAGCGTCATCGACTCGCTGGCGCCGCTTGCGCGCGAGAACGGCGTCGCCATCGAGCGCGATTTCGTCGATGGCCCGCTCGACGTGCCGGGCGACCGCGACGAGCTTTTCCAGGTCTTCGAGAACCTCCTGGAGAACGCCTGCAAGTATGGCCAGTCGGGCGGGCGCGTCACGGTGTCGATCGAGCGCGACGGGACCGGCCCCGAACCGGGGATCGACGTCACCATCAGGGATTACGGTCCAGGCATTCCCGAAGAGCATATCCCGCGCATCACCGAGCGGTTCTACCGGGTCGATGTCGAGAGCAGCCGCACCCAGAAGGGCACCGGCCTCGGCCTGTCGATCGTCAAGCACATACTGACGCGCCACAATGCCAGGCTGTCGATCAAGTCGGAAGCCGGCAAGGGCGCGGCGTTCTCGGTCCATTTGCCGGCCGCCTGAGGTCGTACTATCTACTAACCGGCCATTTCTTTTTTCTGTCATCCGGCTAGCGTATCAGCGCAGGATTCGAGGAAACGACTCGGTCGCAAGACCATGGGGAAGGCATTTCGTCCATGCAGTCCGTGCACATCGTCAGCGCCTATGACGAAGAGCTGAAATACCTGTCGAAGCGGATCGCTGCGATGGGTGGACATGCCGAGCGCATGGTCGAGCAGGCGATCACCGCCTTGGTCAATGCCGATCCCGGCCTCGCCCAGAAGGTCATCCGGGACGATCAGGTCCTCGATGAAGGGCAGCGCGAGATCGACGACAAGGCGATCGTCATCATCGCCAAGCGCCAGCCGATGGCAACGGACCTGCGCGAGATCGTCGGCGCGATCCGCATTTCGGCCGATATCGAGCGCGTCGGCGACCTCGGCAAGAACGTCGCCAAGCGCGTCGCTGCCGTCATCGACGGGCGCCAGCCGACCAGCCTGTTCCGCGGCCTCGAGGCGCTGGCCGACCTCGCCTTGACGCAACTCAAGGAAGTGCTCGACGTCTATGCCTCGCGCTCGGTGGAGAAGATCGGCTTCGTGCGTGACCGCGACGACCAGATCGACGCCATGTACACCTCACTGTTTCGCGAGCTTTTGACCTACATGATGGAAGATCCGCGCAACATCACGCCCTGCACGCATCTTTTGTTCTGCGCCAAGAACATCGAACGCATCGGCGACCACGCCACCAACATCGCCGAGACCATCTACTACATCGTCACCGGCGACCAGATGCCGGCTGAGCGGCCGAAGGGCGACAAGACGGACAAGATCGTGCTTCCCGGCACGCTGCCGGTGAAGTGAACGGGCGCCTCTCGAACACCGCGCTAATTTAGGCTAAGCTCCCGCGAACGTTCCTGAATCCTGATCAGTGGCCGTGCCTCAGGAGGTTGCCATGGAAAACGTTCGGAACCTCACGCCGGCTCCTGCGCCGACGTCCGGCATTATCGCGTCAAGCGTCTATACGGCCGGCCGCCGCGTCGCGGACATTCCGATCGAGGAGGCCGGCGACTGGGCCAAGAAGCCGGACCATGTCGTCTGGATCGGATACATCACCTCGGTGTGCAGCGGCGCTTTGGTGCTCGGCGCGGCCGGGCTGTTGAAGGGCAAGCGCGCGACAACGCATTGGTATGCGCATGATTTCCTGGAAGAATTCGGCGCCATCCCTGTCGGCGAGCGGATCGTCGAGGACGGCAAGCTGATCACCGCAGGGGGCGTCACATCGGGGATCGATTTCGGTCTTCTCCTGGTCGCCAGGCTGCTCGGACAGGCCGAAGCCGAAACCGTGCAGCTTGCACTCGAATATGCGCCGGCACCTCCCTTCCGTTCAGGCACCCCCGCAGAGGCATCGCCTGCCGAGTTGGCGGAGGCGAAAGAGCGGCTCTCGGCGTCGCGGCGGGTCCGCGAGGAAATGTTCGCGCGCTGGCGCAAGGCCCCGGTGCGCGCCCACGGCTGAACCTTCCGGCCGAATGGCGCATCCATGCGCCGTTCGGCCTGTCTCGTCTCGGCTGTTGACTCGCCCGTCGGTCTGTGCAGAAATTGGTTGGACCATTGAACCACTTTAGGCTCCGCCGGCGTGACCGATCTCTTGCCCCCCATCCAGACGACGGCCCGCGACGACGCGGTGCTGAAGGCGTTGGCGGGGTTCGTCAGGCAGGAAGCGCTCGGCCCCGGTGAGAAGCTTCCGACCGAGCGCATCCTGGCCGAGCGCCTCAAGGTCAGCCGCAACACGGTGCGCGAGGCGTTGACGCGCTGGGAGGGCCTCGGCCTCGTCGAGCGGCGTCAGGGCTCAGGCACCTATCTCAAGGCAGCCGTCTCACCCGACATGCTGCACATGCCGCTGACGCTTGCCGGCGGTAACGATTTCGCCGGCCTGATGTCCACGCTGGAGATCCGCCGCGCGCTGGAGGCGGAGGCCGCCGCGCTCTGCGCCATTCGTGCCGGCAAGGCCGAGCTCGCCGAGATCGAGCGCAAGCTCGACCTGATGGAGGAGGCCTTCCAGACCCGCGCCGGCATGTCGTCGGAGGAGGACTGGGAATTCCATCAGGCGATCTTCCGCGCCTCCGGCAATCCGCTGTTCGAGCAGATCATCGCCGCCATGTACGAGATGTTTCACCGCTTCTGGGAACATCCTCTGGGCGTGCGCGATTTCGGCCATGCCAGCTTTCCATATCACCGCACCATCTTCAATTGCATTGCCGCGCGTGACCCCGACGGCGCCCGCGTCGAGGCGCTGAAGCTCATCGCCACCGTCGAGGACGATTTGAAGCGCGGTGCCGCCAACCTCAAGCTTTCGGACCGCAAATGAACGAGCACCCGACCGGTTTCGACCCGGGCCTTTCCAGCAGCGACTATCTGGCCGAGGCGGCGACGCTGCTGGCGCATGACGATCCGTTCCCGGGTGGTCCGGTGGTGCCGCCGATCTACCAGACCTCGCTGTTCACCTTCGCCAGCTATGCCGACATGGCCGACACATTCGCCGGCCGCAGAAAGCAACCGATCTATTCGCGCGGCGACAATCCGACGGTGATGGAGTTCGAGGCGCGTGTCGCGGCTTTGGAAGGCGCCGAAGCCGCGCGCGGCTTCTCCAGCGGCATGGCGGCGATCAGCGCCACCGTGCTCGCCTTTGTCGGCGCCGGCGAGCGCATCGTCGCCGTGCGCAACTGCTATGGCGATGCCTACCGGCTGTTCGAGCGGCTGTTCCCGCGCCTGCAAATCAAGGTCGACTATGTCGATGGCTCCGACCCTGATGCCGTTGCCGCGGCGCTTCCCGGCGCCAAGCTGCTTTACCTCGAGAGCCCGACCTCGATGATGTTCGAACTGCAGGACATCGCCCATCTGACGCGATTGGCCAAGGAGCAGGGCATCGTCACCACCATCGACAATTCCTGGGCGACGCCGGTGTTCCAGAAGCCGATCGCGCACGGCGTCGACCTCGTCCTGCACTCGGCTTCGAAATATCTCGGCGGTCACAGCGACACCGTCGCCGGCGTGGTGGCGGGCTCCGCCGCCCATATCAGGCACATCAACGAGCAGACCTATTCCTCGCTCGGCGGCAAGCTGTCGCCCTTCGAAGGCTGGCTGCTTTTACGCGGGCTGCGCACCCTGCCGCTCAGGCTGCCGCATCACATGAAAAGCGGTCTCATCCTCGCCGAGCGGCTGAAGGCGCACGGCAAGGTCGAGCGGGTCAACCATCCCGCCTATTCCAACCATCCCGGCAAGGCGACGCTTGCCGGCTATGCCGGGCTATTCTCCTTCGAGGTGACGGAGGATGTCGACATTCCCGCTTTCGTCGATGCGCTGAAATTCTTCCGCATCGGCGTCAGCTGGGGCGGTCATGAAAGCCTGGTCGTGCCGGCCAAGGCCTCGCTCGAGCAGACGCCGGGCTTGAATTCGATGGCGCGCTTCGGCGTCAGCCCCCGAACCATCCGCTTCAATGTCGGATTGGAAAGCGTCGAGGATCTCTGGGCCGACATCGCCCAGGCCTTCGACAAAGCAAAAAAATAAACTGAGCGTTCAAAATGGGAGTCCTGAACATGAAGAGACTGACGCTGATGCTTGCCGCCGTCGCCGGCCTGGCGATTTCCGCCAGCGGCGCGCTGGCCGACAGCACAATCAAGATGGTCGAGGTCATCACCAGCCCGCCGCGCACCGAATTCCTGAAGAAGCAGATCGCCGAATTCGAGGCCGCCAATCCGGGCGTCAAGGTCGAGCTCGTCTCGCTGCCCTGGGGCCAGGCCTTCGAGAAATTCCTCACCATGGTCCAGGCCGGCGACACGCCCGACGTCGTCGAGATGCCGGAACGCTGGATGGGCCTCTATGCCAACAACGGCCAGCTCGAAGACCTCGGTCCCTACATGGCCAAGTGGGACGACGCCAAGACGCTCGGCGACCGGGCCAAGCAGTTCGGCTCGACCGTCAACAACACCCAGTTCATGATCCCTTACGGCTACTATGTGAACGCGCTGTTCTGGAACAAGAAGCTGTTCAAGGAAGCCGGTCTCGACGGCCCGCCGGCGACGCTCGACGAGTTCGTCGAGGACTCCAAGAAGATCTCGGCCATCCCAGGCAAATATGGCTACTGCCTGCGCGGCGGCCCCGGCGCTTTCAACGGCATGCACATGTTCATGAACATCGCCGCCGGCAAGGGCGGCTACTTCAACGAGGACGGTACCTCGACCATCAACGACGAAGGCTCGGTCAAGGGCCTGCAGATGCTGGCCGACATGTACAAGAACGGCCTGGCGCCGAAGGATGCCGTGAGCTGGGGCTTCAACGAGACCGTCACCGGCTTCTATTCCGGCACCTGCGCCATGCTCAACCAGGACCCGGATGCGCTGCTCGGCATCGCCGACAAGATGAGCGCCGATGATTTCGCCGTCGCGCCGTTGCCGGTCGGACCGAGCGGCAAGTCCTACCCGACGCTGGGCTATGCCGGCTGGGCGATGTTCGCCAATTCGCAGCACAAGGACGATGCCTGGAAGCTGATGGCCACCCTGCTGTCGCCGAAGGACAATCTGGAATGGGCCAAGGAAGTCGGCGTCGTGCCGATCCACAACGGCGCCGACCAGGATGCCCATTTCAAGACCGAGCAGTTCAAGGGCTGGTTCACCGAGCTCAGCGACAGCTCCAAATATGAAATGGTGACGCCGCCGACGCATCTGGAAAACCTCGGCAACTTCGTCGACCAGGTGGCGATCAAGAACTTCCAGGAAGTGCTGCTCGGCCAGAAGACGGCCAAGGAGGCGGCCGACGCATGGGCCGCGTTCCTGACCAAGGAGCAGCAGGACTGGCTGGCTAAGAACAAGAAGTGACCCTTCTTCCTTCTCCCCGTTCACGGGGAGAAGGTGGTCCGAAGGACCGGATGAGGGGCAGCGCCATACTTTCATAGGTTCGCGCCGCCTCTCATCTGCCTGCCGGCATCTTCTCCCCGTGAACGGGGAGAAGGACGCTGCCGCCAACGCCGGCACCCACCCTCCAACGCGAGCACCGTATGACCTACGCAGTGTCCGAAATCCGATCCGCCGCCCGGCCGCGCAAGAGGGGGCTGAGCAAGACCGCGATCGAGCCCTGGCTTTATCTTTCGCCGGCTATCGTCCTGCTGGTCGTTGTGCTTCTGGTGCCGCTGGTCATCGGCATCAGCTATTCGTTCCGCAAATTCTCCGCCTTCAAGTCGGAATATGTCGGGCTCGGCCAGTATCAGGCGATGCTTTCGGACGCCGTGCTCGGCCAGGCGCTGATCAACACGCTGTGGTGGTCCGTCGCCAGCCTGTTCTTCCAGTTCTTTCTTGGCCTCGGCCTGGCGCTGCTGCTCGACAAGCCGTTCGTCGGCCGCAAGGTGGTGCAGGCGGTGGTGTTCCTGCCCTGGGCGGTGCCGTCCTTCCTCTCCGGCCTCACCTGGGCCTGGCTGTTCAACCCGATTATCGGGCCGCTGCCGCACTGGCTCTTCGCGCTCGGGCTGAAGGCCGAACCGACCAATGTGCTCTCCGATCCGGCCACCGCCATGTGGGGGCCGATCGTCGCCAACATCTGGTTCGGCATCCCGTTCTTCGCCATCACGCTGCTTGCCGCGCTGAAGTCGATCCCGTCCGAACTGCACGAGGCCGCGGCAATCGACGGCGCCTCGCCCTGGCAGCGCTTCACCAAGGTGACGCTGCCGTTCCTGGCGCCCACCATCGTCATCACCGTCATGTTGCGCACGATCTGGATCGCCACCTTCGCCGACCTGATCTTCGTCATGACCGAAGGCGGACCGGCGGGATCGACCAGCACGGTGCCGGTCTACATTTATGTCAGCGCCTTCAAGTCGCTCGACAAAGGCTATGCCTCGGCGGTCGCCGTGCTGCTCCTGGTGCTGCTCATTGCCTATGCTATCGGGCTGATCGCCATCCGCCGCTCGCTTGTGAGGCACGTCTGATGATCGCCGGACGCTCCACCTCCTCGCGTCTCGCCGGCGGTATCGGCCTCTACGCGGCAATCGCCGCTTACATGATCTTTGCGCTGTTCCCGATCTTCTGGACGCTGAAGATCTCGGTGACGCCGGAACGCCTGCTCTATTCCGAAGGCATCACCTTCTGGCCGTCGCAGACGACCTTGCAGAATTTCGTTACCGTGCTCGAAGCCTCCGACTTCCCGCGCTATTTCCTGAACAGCGTCATCGTCTCGGTGTCGACGGCGGCGCTCGTGACCGTTATCGCCACGCTCGCCGGCTACGCCATGTCGCGCTTCACCTTCCGCGGCAAGGCGACGCTGGCCATCTTGCTGCTGCTCACCCAGACCTTCCCGCTGGTCATGGTCATCCCGCCGATCTACCGCATCATGGGCGATCTCGGCCTGACCAACAGCCTGACCGGGCTGATCATCATCTACACCGCCTTCAACACCGCCTTCGCCACCTTCCTCATGCAGTCCTTCTTCGACGGCATCCCGAAGGATCTGGAGGAGGCGGCGATGATCGACGGCTGCACGCGTGCACAGGCAATGCGCCGTGTGATCGTGCCGCTGACCTTGCCCGGCATGGGCGCGACGCTCGGCTTCGTCTTCACCGCCGCCTGGAGCGAATTGCTGTTCGCGCTGATGCTGATCTCGAGCGACGACCAGAAAACCTTCGCCGTCGGCCTGCTCACCTTCATCGGCAAGTTCGCCGTCGACTGGGGGCAGATGATGGCGGCCTCCATCCTGGCGCTGATCCCGGTCTGCGTCTTCTTCGCCTTCCTGCAACGCTATCTCGTCACCGGCCTCACCGCCGGCGCAGTCAAAGGATAATCGATGGCTTCCGTCACGCTGCAACATGTCGAGAAGGATTATGGCTCGCTGCGCATCCTGCACGGCGTCGACCTCGAGATCGCCGACGGCGAGTTCGTCGTGCTGGTCGGCCCGTCCGGGTGCGGCAAGTCGACCTTGCTGCGCATGATCGCCGGGCTGGAGGAGGTTTCGGGCGGCGAGATCCGCATCGGCGAGCGGCTGGTCAACGATGTGGCGCCCAAGGACCGCGACATCGCCATGGTGTTCCAGTCCTACGCGCTCTACCCGCATATGGACGTGTCGTCGAACATGGGCTTCAGCCTGTTGTTGAAGAAGGCCGAGAAGACGACCATCGATGGCAGGGTTGGCGCTGCCGCCAAACGCCTCGGCCTCGACAGTTTCCTCGGCCGCCTGCCGCGCCAGCTCTCCGGCGGCCAGCGCCAGCGCGTTGCCATGGGTCGCGCCATCGTGCGCGATCCGAAAGTCT
The DNA here is from genome assembly GCF_004022605.1 of Mesorhizobium sp. M4B.F.Ca.ET.089.01.1.1. Taxonomy (NCBI): domain Bacteria; kingdom Pseudomonadati; phylum Pseudomonadota; class Alphaproteobacteria; order Hyphomicrobiales; family Phyllobacteriaceae; genus Mesorhizobium; species Mesorhizobium sp. M4B.F.Ca.ET.089.01.1.1. The sequence goes on along the minus strand of NZ_RZOS01000018.1, from coordinate 12,650 downwards.
TCCTGTTCGACGAGCCGCTCAGCAATCTCGACGCCAAGCTGCGCGTCCATATGCGCGCCGAGATCAAGGCGCTGCACCAGCAGCTCAAGACCACCTCGGTCTATGTGACGCACGACCAGGTCGAGGCGATGACCATGGCCGACCGCATCGTCGTCATGCATGACGGCTATGTGCAGCAGGTCGGCCATCCGCTCGAACTCTACGACCGGCCGGTCAACACTTTCGTTGCCGGCTTCATCGGCTCGCCCGGCATGAATTTCTTGCCGGCGAAGGTCGCCAAGGCCGGCAAGGTCGATGCCGTGCTCGCCGACGGCCAGAAGCTCAGGCTGCCGGACGGGCTGCCTCTGGAGGATGGCGATGCGCTCACCATCGGGCTGCGCCCGGAACACATCAGGCTGGCCGACGATGGCGCGCTGAAAGGCGAGGTCGAGGTGGTAGAGCCGCTCGGCCTGTCGACGCAGTTCTATGTCAGGCTCGCCAACCAGCAGGCCTGCGTCTTCGTCATGGGGCGCAGCAACGTCAGGCCGGGCGACATTGTGCGGCTGTCGGCCGATCCGGCGGCGCTGCACCTGTTCGATCCGCAAGATGGAAACCGGATCGGGTAAGCCGGTCGATCAGCGCCAGCGGAACGCGTCAAGCACATAGTCGGGGTACGCGCCTTCGCGGTCGAAAAGCGCGCTGAGGTCGTCGACGTCGGCCAATATCCCCGACCGCACCAGCGCGGTTGCGACGCCCGCGCCGGCACCGCCGGCGATGTCGTGCTCGACGCTGTCGCCGACACAGACCACGCTGCCGCGATCTGGATTGCCGGCCAGCGCCAGCGCCGCCTCGTAGATCGCCGGGTAGGGCTTGCCGATGCGGGTGACGTTGCCGCCGAGGCTTTCGTAGAGATCGGCGAGCTCGCCGGCGCCGAAGCGCGGCCCGACCGCCGTCAGCATGATCCGGTCGGGATTGGTGCAGAAGCACGGCACCCGCCGCGCCGCCGCCGGAGCTAGCAGAGTGCGATAGTGCTCGAGGTCGTAGCGATCGCCTTCGCTGGCGGAAATCAGCACCAGCTCGGCGTCGTTGCCATTGTCGGTCAGAGCAAGCGGCAGCCCGTCGATCGCCGAGCGGTCATCGTCGCGGCTGATCAGCAGGCATTTGGTGCCGGCCTTGAGCGTGCCCGAGGCCGCCATGTCGTGGAAGGCGCGCCACGCCACCTCGCCGGAGGAGACGAAATGATCCCAGCTTCCAGCTTCGAAGCCGAGCTTCAGCAGGCGGCGCTCGTTCGGCGCCGCCCGCTTGCCGGAATTCGAGATCAGGGTCACCGTCTTGCCGGCGCGCTTCAGCGCGGACAGGGTCTCCACCGCGCCGGGATAGGGCTGCTGTCCGTCGTGCAGCACCCCGAACTGGTCGAGCAGGAACACGCTGTAGCACTCGGCCAGCGCGGCAACCCCGTCGAGATGTCTGGCCTGTTTCGCGCTCACAGCAGCCCCGCTTCGCTTGCGCCCTTGAGCGCCAGCCGCGCCGTGCCGGCGGCGGCTTCGTCGGACAGCGCGGCCAGGAAATCGACGCCGAGCTTGCGCTGGCGGATCGCGGTCCATGCGGCATTGGCGGCGCCGCGGCCGACGCTGCGCACCGAGGTCAGTTTTGGCGCGCCGAGCTCGGCAAGCCTCCTATAGCCGAGCGCTTCGATGCCGGCGATGCCTTCCAGCATGGCTTTCAGATAGTCTGCTTCGGACTGGGGTCGCGGCTCGAGCCGCGGCGGCAGCGCCGGATCCGCGATAGGGAAGCGCTCGCCGGGTATGCCGAGCGGATAGTAGTCGAGGCCGGTTTCGGTCGCCGGGTCGATCGCCGCGCTCAGCTCGATGATGCGCGCAACGGAAAAATGCTGGGCAAGCACCTTGCCGCCGGAGTTCGACGCGCCGCCCGCCAGCCAGGCGTCACCGAGACGGTGGCTGTAGATGCCGTAGCGTGGCGCCGAGATCGGCCGGTCGGAGAGGATCTTGATGGTGAGCGACGAGCCGAGCGCGGTGACGCCTTCGCCGGCGGCCGTGGCGCCGGTGGCCAGGAACGAGGCGCAGCCATCCGTCGTTCCGGTGACCACCGCGACGTCGCGCGCAAGGCCGAACCGCTCGGCTGCCTCAGTGGTGAGCCTGCCGGCCACGCTGCCCGGCCTGGTGACTTTGGGCAGCAGTTCCATGCGCATGCCGGTCGCCGCGATCCAGTCCGGCCAGCGGCCGGCCTCGACATCGTAACCGGTCTTGAGGCTGTTGTTCTCGTCGCTCACATCGAAGCGGCCCGAGAATTGCCCGGCGATCCAGTCGGCCTGGTGCAGCATCCTGGCGACGCCGGGCAGACGCTGGAACGCCAGCGCCTTGGCGAGGCCCGATGTCGCGCCATGTGCCGCACTTGCTTCCGGCGCCTCGCGGGCGATCACGGCGAGGATCGCGTCGTCCAAAACCTTGTCGTTGTACATCAGCGGCTCGGCCAGCGGCCGTCCGACGGAGTCGACCGGTAGTACCGTCCCGGAGGTGCCGTCGACCGCGATCGAACGCACCGCCGCGCGGTCGATGCCGGAGAGCAATTCCTTCATTGTCGCCTCGACCGCCGCCCACCAGACGGCGGGGTCGCGGCCGTTTGCGCCAAAGCGGTCGAGCGGCACGGCGGCGCGCGAGGCGATGGAGAAATCCGGACGCATGGCGACGGCGCGCGCGCCTGAGGTGCCGATGTCGATGCCTATGGCCAATGGCGCCATGTCGCTGTCCTTCGCAACTGCCGGCCGCGTCGCGCTTTCCGCTCGAAATCCCTGCAAGGGAACCGACGTCGGTATCGCAGATGCGAGCGATCTACGTCAATCATGATCTTCCTTTGTCAGAAATGGCTTTGCTGTCACGTACAGCTTGAGTAAGTTACGCCAAGCGACATCCGGGAGGAAAAGTTGAGCGACTCCGGCCGCCAGCGTCAGATCGTCGAGATCTTGCGGGACCGCCCGTTCGCCTCGGTGCGCGAGCTGCAGCAGCGGCTTGGCGTTTCGGCGGCGACGGTCCGGCGCGACATCGACAAGATTGACGGCGCCGGCGAGGCACGCAAGGTCTATGGCGGCATCTCGGCGCTCGATGGTGCCGCGCAGGCCGGCATCGCCTACGCCAGGCCCTATGACGAGAACCGCGATCTCGCGGTCGAGGCCAAGCGGCGCATCGCCGCGCTTGCCGCGACCATGGTGCGCGACGGCGAGGCGATCATCGTCCATGGCGGCTCGACCTGCTTCCATCTCGGCGTCAGGCTTGCCGACCGCAACATCCGCCTCTTCACCAATTCCATGCCGCTCGCCGCCTATCTCAGCGATCACGGCCATTGCAGCCTGACGATCGCCGGCGGCGACCTGCATCGCGAGCCCGGCATCATCCATTCGCTCGCCCAGGTGGCACCTTTCTACGCCTCGAAATTCTTCCTCGGCGCCCAGGGGCTCAGCCAGGAAGGCGTGCTGGAATCGCACCCGCTGCTGGTCCGCTCGATCGTCGATTTGAGCCTGTGCGCCGACCAGATAGTGGTGCTCGCCGACAGCCGCAAGCTGTCGATCCATGCCCGCAATATCGCGCTGCCGCTGTCGCGCATCGGCACGCTGGTGACCGATGACGGCCTGTCCGACACCGACGCGCGCATGCTGGAGGATGCCGGCGTCACGGTCCGCATCGCCACGTCCTCGGGAGCCATCCAGTGAAACTGGCCGTGCTCGATTTCGGCAAGACCAATTCGAAGCTGTTCGTCTTCGATGAGGACGGGCGCATCCTCGGCGAGCGCCGGACCAAGCCGGTCTGGACACATGCGGGCAACTTCAGCGTGCTCGACCAGGCGGCACTGCATGACTGGGCGCTCGCTGCCGTCGACGAAGCGGTCGACAGTCACGGCGTCGAAGGGCTGATGGTGTCCGGCCATGGCTGCACCTTCGCCCTGGTCGATGATACGGCACTGACGCATCCGATCCTCGATTACGAGCAGGAGCCGCCTGCCGAGGTCGCGGCGCGCATCGATCGCCGCATCCCGGATTTCTCCGAGACCTTCTCGCCGCGCCTTCCGCTCGGCTTCAACTATGGCCGCCACATGCTGTGGCTGAACGAGGTCGAGCCCGGCGCCTTCGCCTCGGCGACATCGATCCTCGGCTATCCGCAATATTGGAGCTGGCGTTTCGGCGGTCGCGCCGTCTCTGAAGTGTCCTATCTCGGCTGCCATTCGCATCTGTGGGCGCCGCGCCGGCGCGACTTCTCCTCGCTGGTCGATGCCGAGGGCTGGCGCGGCCGCATGCCGGCGTTCGGGCGCGCCGGCGCCGTTATCGGCGAGCGGAACTTCGGCAAGGCCGGCAGGCCGATCGCCATCCATAACGGCGTCCATGACTCCAATGCCGCGCTCCATGCCTATCGCCGGCAACAGCTTGGATCGCTCACCGTGGTCTCGACCGGCACCTGGGTGGTCGTGCTCAACCCCGATTGTCCGCTGGACGTGCTCGACCCTGACCGCGACATGCTGGTCAATGTCGATGTCGACGGCGGTCCGGTGCCGACCATCCGCTTCATGGGTGGGCGCGAATTCGCGGTGATCAGCGCCGGCTGGCAAGGCGCGATATCGCCGGCTTCGATACAGCGGGTGATCGACGCCGGCATTATGGCCCTGCCCAGCTTCGCCCCGGGCGGTCCGATGCCTGATCGCCTCGGCGAAGTGATCGGCGGCGCGCCCGACAGCGAAGAACGCGCTGCGGTGGCGCTGCTCTATGTGGCGCTGATGGTCGATCTGTCGCTCGACCTGATCCATTCCAAAGACACCGTCATCGTCGATGGCGGGCTGAACGCGGGCGGCCTGCTCGCCAGCCTGCTGGCGCAGCTACGGCCAGGCCAGCCCTTTTTGCAGGGCGCCACGCTGGAAGGCAGCGCCACGGGCGCCGCCGCACTCGCCTTCGAGAGCGCCGGTCGAGCCATGGCCGCCGAAACGCCGGAGCCCCTTGATGCCGCGCACTTTGCCGGGTTAGCCGGCTATCGTGATCGCTGGCGCGATCTTGCGATCGGCGCCGAGAACGGCAAGGGCCGCACTGCGGCACGATAGATTTGAGCAGATGGAGACGATCATGGCGCGCATTGGTATCCACTCCTTCGTCTGGTCGGCGAGCTCGGCGCAAGCGGATCTCGAGCGCACGCTGGCCAACACGAAGGAAGCCGGCTTCGACCTGATCGAGTTCTCCTATCTCGACCCCGCTAATGTCGATATCGGCCGGCTCGCCAGGCGCATCGCCGATCTCGATCTTGGCGTCGCGATCAGCATCGGGCTGCCGGCCGACGGCGATATCTCGAGCGCCGACAGGGCGGACGCCGCGCGCGGCGTCGACATCCTCAACCGCACCATCGCGCTCACCCGCGATCTCGGCGGCCGCAAGGTGGGCGGCATACTGTCGACCAGCCACGGCCTGCAGACCGAGGCGCCGACGCGCGACCAGTGGAACCGCAGCGCCGCAACGCTGGCCAAGGTCGCGGAGACGGCCAAGGCCGCCGGCGTCACCCTCAACCTTGAGATCGTCAACCGCTTCGAGAGCAATCTGCTCAACACCGCCGCGCAGGGACTGGCCTTCATCGAGGACACCGGTTCCGACAACATCTTCCTGCACCTCGACACCTTCCACATGAACATCGAGGAGGCCGATGCCGCCCTGGCCATCCGCAACGCCGCGGCCAAGATAGGCTATGTCCATATCGGCGAGAGCCATCGCGGCTTCCTCGGCACCGGCAGCATCGATTTCGCCGCGATATTCGATGCGCTGACCGCCATCGGCTACGACGACGACCTCAGCTTCGAATCCTTCTCCTCGGAGATCGTCGACGAGAACCTGTCGAAGAAGACGGCGATCTGGCGCAATCTGTGGACCGACAATATGGAGCTCGCCCGCCATGCCCGCCGCTTCATCGCGGTCGGGCTGGAGACGGCGCGGCGCAAGGCCGAGCTGGTCAGGGCGACGCAGAAGCCCTGAGTGGCAGTCTCAAGACCTGCCGCTGCCTTGAAGCTTGCGGGTAATTTTACGACCGCATTCGATTAAGATCGTCCCTGTTTGATTCGTCCCCGGTCATGGCCCGGAGAGCAGGAGCAGGAACGGCATGAGCAAGGCTCTTACCACTTTCGCGTTGGTCGCGGTGCTCACCGCTCTGCTCATGGCGCTTTCGCTGGCGGTCGCCAGGCACGGCTATCCTTACGGCGCTTTCGGCGTGAAACGCCTCGACGGCATCGCCGATGCCGGCTCCTTCATTCCGCTAGCCGCCGTCTATTTCTTCAGCGCGCTCTTGATGATGATCCTGCCGTTGCGCGCCGCCAGCATCGTGCTTACCAACGCCGCCGATGCGCTGTTCTGGGCGACGGTCGCGCTGTTTGCCACCATCGTCGGCTGCCTCGTCGCCAGATGGGCCTTCGGCCAGGGCGGCGTGCTGTGGGCGCTGGTCAACTGGCGCTTCCTGTTCGTCGCGGCCATCGTCGCGGCCCACCTCGCCATGAACGAGCTGCGCCGCAATATCCTGCTGAGAAGCCTGTTCTTCGTCGTCTTTGCCGCGGCGACGCTGGCCTGCCTGTTCTGGACCTTCCCGGCCTGACCACCCATATGTCGGTTCGGCAAGGCGGACAGGCGCGGGCTTTCATCGGCCCGCGCCATCGGCTATTCCGATTGATGCCCGCCTTCTCGCTGTCATCATTTGTCTGATAAATGGCTTGACTGAGAGATGACCACGGCGGACAAGGCCGCCAGCAAAGCTTCACAAGGAAAGACCATGACCCTGTTTCGTAAAAACCTCATCGATGGCGACTGGGTGGGCGAGGCCGGCTCCCGCAACATCAACCCCTCCAACACCGGCGATGTCGTTGGCGAATATGCCTCCGCCGGACCGGATGAGGCGCGCCAGGCGATCGCCGCCGCCAAGGCGGCCTTCCCCGCCTGGTCGCGCCCGGCGCCGCTCGTCCGCCACGCGGTGCTGAGGAAGGCTGCCGACGAGATCACCGCGCGCAAAGACGAGATCGGCCGCGCGCTCGCCCGCGAGGAAGGCAAGACGCTGGCCGAAGGCATCGGCGAAACGATAAGAGCCGCCCAGATCTTCGATTTCTTCGCCGGCGAGACGCTGCGCCTGGCGGGCGAGCTGGTGCCGAGCGTGCGGCCGGGCGTCGGCGTAGAGATGACCCGCGAGGGCGTCGGCGTGGTCGGCATCATCACGCCGTGGAATTTCCCGATCGCGATCCCGGCCTGGAAGATCGCGCCGGCGCTGGCCTACGGCAACACCATCGTCTTCAAGCCGGCCGAGCTGGTGCCGGAGAGCGCCTGGACCATCGTCGACATCCTGCACCGCGCCGGCCTGCCCAAGGGCGTGCTCAACCTGGTCATGGGCAAAGGCTCGGTGGTCGGCCAGGCCATGCTCGACAGCCCGGACGTCAACGCCATCTCCTTCACCGGCTCGGTCGGCACGGGAAAACGCGTCGCCGCCGCCAGCGTCGAGCACATGCGCAAGTTCCAGCTCGAAATGGGCGGCAAGAACCCGCTCGTCGTGCTCGATGACGCCGATCTGGCGGTCGCCGTCGATTGCGCGCTCAACGGCGCCTATTTCTCCACCGGCCAGCGCTGCACGGCCTCGTCTCGCCTCGTCGTCACCGACGGCATCCACGACCGCTTCGTTGCCGCGCTGAAGGAGCGCATGGAGAAACTCGTCATCGGCGATGCGCTCGACGCCAAGACCCAGATCGGACCGGTCGTCGACGCCACGCAGTTGAAGCAGGACGAGGACTACATCGCCATCGGCCGCCAGGAAGGCGCCGAGCTTGCCTTCGGCGGCGAGCGGCTGGGCCGCGAGACGCCGGGTTTCTACCTGCAGCCGGCTTTGTTTGTCGGCGCCACCAATGCCATGCGCATCTCGCGCGAGGAGATCTTCGGACCGGTCGCCAACGTCATCCGCGTCAAGGATTATGACGAGGCGCTGACTGTTGCCAACGATACGCCGTTCGGCCTGACCTCCGGCATCTGCACCACCAGCCTCAAGCACGCCACGCATTTCAAGCGCAATTCGGAAGCCGGCATGGTCATGGTCAACCTGCCGACCGCCGGCGTCGACTTCCACGTGCCGTTCGGCGGTCGCAAGGGCTCTAGTTATGGCCCGCGCGAGCAGGGCCGCTACGCCATGGAGTTCTACACCACGGTGAAGACGGCCTATACATTCGCCGGCTAAAGCAATTCCAGGAAAAGTGTGAAACGGTTGGGCTCGGCGACCTCGCCGTAGCCTTCCGTCCGGAATCGCGGCAAAACAGTAAGGCAAGCTGGCGACGACGGGAGGAACCAGGCAGGCGAGCATGTCGACGACAGACTGGAAAGCGGACCTGACCTGGCTCAACCCGCCGCCGCACCACGCCTTTGCCGGCAGCGCCGTGCATGTGCGCACCGGCAAGGAGACCGACTTCTGGCGCGAGACCTTCTATGGCTTCTGGCGCGACAACGGCCATTTCCTCTATCGGCCGGTCGCCGGCGATTTCAGCGCCGAGGTCACGGTCAAGGGCGACTATCGGGTGCTCTACGACCAGGCCGGGCTGATGGTGCGGCTGAGCGAAACGCACTGGATCAAGGCGGGCATCGAATACACCGACGGGCTGGCCTATTTCTCGGTCGTCGTTACCAACGATACCTCGGACTGGTCGCTGGTCAGCATTGCTGCCGATCCCAACGGCGTCAGGATCCGCTTGACCCGCCACGCCGAGGCTATCCGCATCCAGTATCTGGACGCCGCCGACGGCCATTGGAGGCCGGTGCGGCTCGCCTATTTCCCGGCCTCGAAATCGGTCGATGTCGGCATGATGTGCTGCTCGCCGCAGCGTGAAGGCTTCGAGGTCACCTTTTCGGATTTTTCGATCGGTCCGCCCATCGCCAGGGAGCTTCACGACTAGGGCCGCCTTGGCCGAGCGGATAATCGGAGGTCCTTCCCTGAAGCTGGGCCGAAAGCGTATACGGAAGCGGCTCCCGCGCTTTGAAAGCGTCTTCATGCCATCGAACCATCCGCTCATCCTTTTCTACACGACCTTCTTCGGCAAGCCGGTCGACATATCGGCCATCCCCGCTTGCGCGGTGCCAGTCGAATGGACCAATGACCGCCGCCGCCTTGCCGAAGCCGCGGCGGTGGTGTTCCACCTTCCGGATTACCGCGAGATCGGCGACGCCCGCAAATATCCCGGCCAGACATGGGTCGCGTGGTCGATGGAGAACCCGCAGAACTATCCACGCGCCGCCGCTCCCGGCTTCATGCGGCATTTCGATCTCACGATGACGCATGAGTCCGGATCGGATATCTGGACACCCTATCTTCAGGAGGCGAGCTGGTGGGAGGCGATACGCAACAGCGCGATACCGTCCAAGACCGAGAGCGCCCCGGTGGTGCGTTTCCAGTCCGCAAGCATCGACCTTAGCGGCCGTGGGGCGTTCGCAGCCGAGCTTGCCGGGCATATCGGCGTCGATTCCTATGGCCGCTATCGTCCCACGCGACAGATCGAAGGCCCCGATCTCGGATCGCGGACCAAGATCGAGACCATAGGGCGATACCACTTCTGCCTGGCGCTGGAGAACTCGATCGCGCCCGACTATGTCACCGAGAAGATCTTCGATCCGCTCTGTGCCGGCAGCGTGCCGGTCTATCTCGGCGCTCCCAATGTCGGCGAGTTCGTCCCCGCCAATTCCTACATCGACGCGACGGCGTTCGGCACGGCGGCCGAACTTGCCGCCTATCTCCGCCATCTGCTGGAGACGCCTCAGGCCTACGAGACCTATTTCGCCTGGCGCTCGCAACCGCTGCCGGGGCCCCTCGCCAGCCGTCTGGCGCTCCTGGAAACGCCGGCCAAATGCCGGCTGGCCGAGCGTGTGCATCAGCGCCTTCAGCAAGGTCAGGGCCTGTCGGTCGGCCGCCCGACACTGCCGTTTGGCGGCCTTTCCTTCCTGCGCACCAGGCTGCGCCGCTGGCGGAAGGCGCACCGTCGCCGTTGATGCGGGGCGGGCACGGCCGTTCACCACGGCACGTGCAGGATTTCGAGCTTGGGCAGGCCGACCGGCCGGATGCCCAGCTCGTTGGCCAGCACGCCGAAGGCTTCGGTCTCGATCAGGTCGCGATAGGGGATTTCGGGAAAGCGAAGACCGCCGCGATGCAGGGCCGCGTCGACGAGCAGCATGGTTCCGCCGACACCGTCGAGCCCGACAATGTCGAGATGCCTGAGATCGCTGAGATGGAGGCGGCTGTAGGACCGCGCCGGCGGCTGGTAGAGGCCGCCATGGATCTGGCGATAGTAGCGATAGTCCTTTTCCGGCCGAACGCTGATGAAGGAGTTCAGGTCGAAACTGTCGCCGCCGGCTATCTTCACGCAATGCGGGACCGCGATGCGATGACCGGTTCCGACAAGCCGGCTTAGAACATCGTCCGGGAACCGCCAGACATCGATGTCCACCCAGAGCGCCCAGTCATCATCCGGCGCCAGGCCATGGTCGATCAGGTGGTTGCGCACCTTGGCGATGGCGCCGCGCCGCGCGCGCTGCAGCTTTGGCCGCGCCCGCTTCGCACGGTCGAGGCTGGTGCCCGTCTGCTTCTGCAGCAGAACGATGTCGCGATATGTCCCGGCAAGCGGCGCCACCGCCCGCTGCAATCGTTCCCAGCTTCCGTCCGCGCTGTCGCCCTCGCAGAAGACCAGCTTGATCCTGTCCTTCGGGTAGTCGAGCGCGCCGACGGCGTCGAGAAATGGCCGGATATGGTCGGCGGCGTCGCGCAGCGGCACCAGCATGGCGACGTTACGGCCCGTCGGCGGCGGCGCCGAAAGCACCGCCTGGCCGACGCTGCGCTTGGCCGTCCCCTCATCCAGATAGGCGCCACGGGTCAGCTGGTGCCAGGACCGGTAGACCTGAGTGCGGACCCTGTCCCGCCATCGCGGCGCCGGCATGGGCGCCCACCATGTGCCCGCCCAATGATGAATGGACAGCGTCGGGCCGTCGCCGTCGCCTCTGCGCCCCGACGAGTCCACCGGCGCGAACAGCGTCGAAGGATGGATGGCGAACGCCGATTGATCGCCATAGCAGAGCTGGGCGGAGGTCATCACGCTGGGACCGGTCGCGTCGATCGCTTCCTTGGCGTGGGCCAATCCCGGCAGGAAGGACAGGAGATGCAGCCAGAACGGGTGACCGGGCGGGCTGGCGATCGTACCATTGAACAACAGGTAAGGCAGTCCGCGGAAACCCGCCTGCACCCGCGCATGCGTGTCCGGCTCCCTGCAGACCACGATGCGATCCTCGCCCGTCAAGGGGTCGAAGGGCGCCACGCATTCGCAGTCGATGTCGGCATAGACGCCGCCGAAATGATGCAGCAGCAGATAGCGTCCCGCGTCGGCGCGCAGCACACCTTGCGAATAGCTGCAAAAGATCGGCAGGAAGTCCGGATAGTGCCGGGCGACGAATTCGAGCAGCATCCGGTCATTCCAGAACATCAATGTCCAGTCCGGATGAAGCCGCTTCCAGCTCTCGACATAGGCCTGGAAGCGGGCCGGGATGCTGTCGGTCTTCCAGGTCTGGTGCAGGATCTTGGGGATCATCGGCGGCTCATCGGGCGGGACGTTGGAGACGCTGGTGTCGTCATTGGCCGGCTCCGTCCGGTCCAAGGCCGTCGCGGACGGCCTCTCTTATGGCTTGCGGCCCGAATCGTGACCAGACGGTCGCATGCGCGCGAGCGCGCTGTCGGGCGAGGCGGGCCGGGTCGCTGCACAGGGCGATCGCCATCTCCGCCAGCCCCTCGTCCGACTCCGACAGCAGCACCTCTTCGTCCTCGATCAGATCCAGGCCCTCCACGGCCAGCGGCGTCGCCACCACCGGAACGCCGCAAGCCATCGCCTCAAGGATCTTGATGCGCGTGCCGCCGCCCGACGACAGCGGAACGATGCTGAGGTGAGCCCTGGCCAGGAGCGGCCTGGTGTCGCCCGGTTCCTCGACGAGCGAAACGCCGTCCAGCCCGGCGAGCGCCCGCACGGCCGGCTTGGGCGCACGGCCGGCAAGGACAACGCTCGCCGCCGGCAGCGCCTGCCGGATGCGCGGCAGGATGTTGCGCACCAGGCGCTCGGCGGCTTCGACATTCGGCCTGTATCCGAGATGGCCGACAAGCAGAACAACCGGAAACCCGTCTGCAAACGTGGGCTGCGCCGGCAACGCCGCCGGCATGGCCTCGGCCCGCGGAATGCCGTTCGGAACGACGTCGATCGGCGCCGTTCCGGAAGACAGCCTTTCACGGTCGAGACGAGAGCAGACCCAGATCCTGTCGACGATCCCGGCGGCCTTTCGCTCGAGGCGGTTGAGGCCGGGCGCGCTGACCGGCGAACCATCGGCCCGCTCCAATTGTCCGGCGAGATCCGATTCGACATTGTGCATGTCGAGGACGAGCTGCCCGGCCAGCGGTCGCAGCGGCCGAAGCAATCGGAACAGCGCAATGCCCTCGACGATGATGGTGTCGGGGCGAAATTCGCGAACGAGCGCCTTGAGGCGGGTGAGCGCAGGGCGCGGAATCCGGCCCTCGCCCCTGGCTCGCCGCCAGCCGAGCGCCGGAGCGCGCGGTTCGCCCGCATTCGTCAGCGCGGCCACGCGGATAGCGCTGACG